>NZ_JBBMFL010000009.1:0-131986 GCF_040095975.1 Alistipes intestinihominis | reverse complement strand
AGATCTATATAATCCCATTATTCCGGGGCTATTTGATTAATTGTTTAACTCGTCCCATTTTAACGGGACACTAATGATAATAAATACTGAAAATACTTTATAATTATTAAAAGTCTAATTGGATATGTGATATTGAAAATTAGATTAATTGGAGTGCGCTATTTTAGATTATTATTATCGAATCAGAATTTTAAAGATTTGACCTGTGATTCCAGCTCTATGCGTAAATTGAGAAAATACTTAACAGACAATAATTATATCATTGTACTGACATATGTAACTATTATCGTAGGAGTTCTGCATTTCATTACCGACGATGTTAGTATTAAAACTTGGCTAAAACAGTTTTCTGCAAATTTATTTACTGCCATTATTGGCATATGGGTTACGGTCCTTTGTATTGATCAGATCATCAAAAAGAAAGAACAACGAGAGCGAAATAGACTTTTGAATATTGCTTACTTAGAAATTAGCAGAGCATTAAATTTTTACCTATTTTATCTCAATCGCATTTATAAAGTATCGAGTAAAGAGAGACCCGAATTCAAAGAAACATATGATGAAATGTATAATAGCGAACATTTTCGGGACGCATTTATGAATTGTGATTTTACACGAAATGCCGAGTATTCAAATTGTACATGGGGTCAATTCATCCATTCCAAAACAACAGATTTGATTAATACAGTAGACCTTATCATATCAAAATATTCGTTTATTTTAGATGCAGATACGCTTTCTCTGCTTGAATTATTAAAAGGATCATCTTGGCTTTTAGTGTCGTCTCAGATGGAGAATCCAGAAGGCAAAAGAAATGTAATATACAACTATTATAGCGAATTTTTAAATCAACTCTTTATAATTGCAAAGATTATAACCATTATATCCAATAATCCCAGATATAGTTTACGTTACGATAGCGGACTTTGGGATGATAATACTTTTGATAAAGTAGGTTCTGCGAGATTATACAATAACTATGGCTTTGAAAATTCATAAAGGACAAAACTCGGTAATCGTTTTATTTGGTCTGTTAACTGAAAGATTATCTTGGGATCAAAAAAGCAACATAATTCCCACGCCGTGGCTTGAATAAAATCGACATCCTTGCTATAACCTGCGAGGATGTCTGCTTTTGTGCGATGCAGGAAATCGTCGATATTCGCGCGTTTCGTGCGCATAGTGCTACAACTGCCAAAGTAAACGACCCGATGCGCTAAAAAACCCTCCAAAATGTCCGCAATCTCGCGTAACGTCACGAGGTCCCGCCCGATCTGTATTTTATTCGGTCTGCCGTGAAAGGCAATGTATAGAATCGTATAATTCCGGTAACGCTCGAACGTGTATTGCCGCAGATATTCGAAGAACTCTTCCCGCGTGTTGCACTTGCGGTAAATGTATTTTATCCCTGCGGCATCCCGCAATATGTCGAGCATCGGACGCACGCTTTGTCTGCACCGCGGGTTCGTTCTCCAATTCCCCTCCAAACAATAGATATTCCGGGGTGGTTGCTTCTTCATATCCGTATTTCGTTAAAGACTTCGTAAAACCGGGGTAAATCCTGCTCGCGGATAATCTCGTCGTTGTAAACTTCAAGCATCTGAATACTCCGGTGACGGCTGTATTTCGACACCATCAATAATTCCCCTTTATAGGATTTGATTAACTTGGTAATAAAAAAATGACGAAAGCCATGCGTGCTTCCGTCGATCTCCAACTCTGCGAATACCCGTTTTATGATCTCCCGGACCGATTTGGCCGTAAGCCTTTCGCCCCGGCAATGGTTACTGTCACTGCGGAACAGTGCGCCGCTTCGGAATCGGTAACAGTTCAGATATTCCCGCAGAACACGGACCGTTGAGGGGTGCAAATGAATCGGCTCTTTATCATCCCGGCCTTTGCCGCGGATGAATGCGGTCTTGTTCCGCAGGTCAATATCCCCAACATCCAACCGGACGACCTCGATCTGCCGAAGCCCTTGAAACAAAAAGAGAGCGACAAGCGCTCTCAATCTTAAATTTTGCGGGGTAGGCGGTAAGTCGGAACAATACCGTTGTAACTTTCCGATGTCGGCATCCTGCAAGCCCTCTTTGCGGTGCAGTCGGCTCTGCATGAATCCGCGGACATGATCCGTAATTTTCTGCGGGATCAAATTCAACCGATGCAACCCGTCCAAAAAGATTTTCGCCGCAATCAGGTATTTGTTTTTAGTCGATACGCTGAATGTGTCGATATTGGCTAAATACCGTTTGTAATCCAAATAAGAATTGCGGTTGATGCCGTGTGTTTCCGCATACCGAATAAAATGCGTGATCCGCATCCGGTATTCGTTGCGTGTTGCATCCGTGACATCCAGTGCACCGAATACCTCGTTTTTCAGTAATTCCAACCGATTTGACCGAATAATCTCGTTTGTCATGTAGTTTTTAGTGATTTGCTACCGTAAAACTACAAAATAAATTCTATATTTGCAAACGCAAGTGTTTGATAAATAGGTATTTAGAAATAATCAACTGTTTTACCTATGTTTTACCCGGGGCAAAGAAAAACCGTCGCAAGCTATTAACTTACAACGGTTTGCTGATGCGATCTTGTGACACCGACAGGACTCAAACCTGTAACCTTCTGATCCGTAGTCAGATGCTCTATTCAATTAAGCTACGGTGCCGAATTGCGATTGCAAATGTAGGGCAAAAATCCGAAACACGCAAATAATCGTGCGGAAATTTTACCGAAAAAAATAATTCGACCGGATTCCGAAAACCACTCCGAAAGCCATTGTTCGGATTATCAGCCGTTTGAAAAAGATCCTGCCCGGGCTTTTCTCGCAGCCGCTTTCGAAAGCGGCTGCTCGTCGGAGCGTGTCCGTCTTGTCTGAAAGGGGGCCGCCGCAGCTGCACAGCAGGGCGTAGAGGAGAAATAGTGCGGAAGTTCGCTTCGGGGACGGTTTTATTTGATCTCCCGGTCGGGGTTCTTTTTCAGAAACTGTTCCCAGCTTTGCGAACCCTTCTTCGAGGCGGCTTTCTTGCCGCCGCCGAGCCCTTTCACCCGTTCGCTGCCCAATGCGGCCTGGATCGGACTGGCCGTGGTGAAATAGTGGCACAGCGCGACGGCCATGCCGTCCGTGGCGTCGAGACGCCTGGGGGGCCGGTCGATGGTGAGCGTGCGGCAGACGATCGAGGCGACCTGCTCCTTGGCGGCCGATCCGCGGCCGGTGATCGACTGTTTGATGCGCATCGGAGCGTATTCGAATACGTCGATCCCGCGGCTCAGCGCGGCCGCCATCGCCACCCCCTGAGCACGTCCCAGTTTAAGCATCGACTGCACGTTCTCGCCGAAGAACGGCGACTCCAGCGCCACTTCGTGCGGGGCGTATTCGTCGATCAGCGCCCCGACCCGCTCGAAGATATAGCGCAGTTTGGCGTAGGGGTCCGGGAGCTTGTGCAGGTCGATGTCGCCCAGCACGACGGAGCGCACCGTGCGTCCTTCGACCTCCAGCACGCCGTAACCCATGTAGTTCGTGCCGGGGTCGATGCCCATGATCCTGTATTTTTCCGAAGGTTTCAAGTGCGGAAATCCTGTGTTGCGAAAACCCCTCCTTTCCGCCGAAACGGAACGGAGGGGTGTGTGACTGTCGGTTTTCTATCGGGCCAGCAGTTCGGCGATCTTCTCGTAAAGCGCTTCGCCGCGGAGGTTTCTGGCGACGATCGTGCCGTCGGCGGCGATCAGGAAGTTCGACGGAATTCCCTGCACGGCGTAATCCCGGGCGGCCTGGTTGTCGAATCCGTTCACCTCGCTGACGTGCACCCAGTTCATGCCGTTGCGGTCGATGGCTTCGAGCCATTTCTCACGGTCCTTGTCGAACGATACGCCGTAGATTTCGAATCCCTTCTTGTGGAACTCGTCGTAAGCCTTTTTCAGGTGGGGAACCTCGCCCATGCAGGGCCCGCACCACGAAGCCCAGAAGTCGAGCAGGACGTATTTGTTCGCCGGGTTTTCGACGACCGATTTGAGCGACACCTCCTGCCCTTCGGCACTGGGTTGTGCTACGTCGGTGTAGGGCTGTCCTACATCGGTTCTGATCTTCTGCTCGGCGCTCTCTTTGAGCGATTCGAGCACGCTGCTCCGTTGCAGCTCCTCGGGGAAGAGGGCGATTTCGTCCAGCAGCTCCTGTCCCGAAAGCTCGTATCCCAGCTGCTGAGCCAGCAGCAGTGCGCCGAAGAGATTCGTGCGGTTCTGCTCCATCGTCGTGCGGGTCAGCTGGTCGTACTCCTTTTCGATCGCGGCGCGGCGTTCTTCGTCGGTCGCCTCGTCGCGGAACTCGTTGACCAGCGCGTGGCTGGCCGCGGCATAGGCGTCGCTGGCGTCATTGGCCGGCGTGCCCGTCACCTTCTTGCGGTAGGCGTTGTCCGCATCGTCGCTCACGGTGATCCGTCCCGGTTCGAGGATCAGCATCGCGGCGAACGTCGCACCCTGGTCGCGGGCGTCGCGCAGGATCGCTACGGCCGGAGCTTCGGCGATGCCCGAGAGGCGGAATTTGCCGTTTTTGACGACCGCCGAGTCGAGGACGGTATCCTCTTCGTCGAGCAGGTATACCTTGTCGTTGGCGCCGGCGACGGTCCCCTCGACGGTGTATTTGTTTTTGTTTCCGCAGCTGCACAGCACGGCGGCCGCCGCTGCGAGGATCAGGATCTTTTTCATGACTTATTGGTTTTTGGTGAGTTCTGCGAGTCGTTTTTCCAGCGCACGGACCTGCTTTTCCAGTTCGGGCAGGCGTTTGAACACGGCTGCCGAACGGTGGTACTGCATGCCCGGGAGAGCGGGGTATCCGAAGCGGATTTCGTCGTCGGGAACGTCCTTGTCGAGTCCGCTCTTCGAGCCGATCTTCACGCGGTCGCCGATCACGACGTGGTCGGCGATGCCCACCTGTCCCGCGAGAATGCAGTTGCGGCCGACTTTCGAAGTCCCCGCAATGCCGGTCTGGGCCGACGACACGGTGTTCTCGCCGATCTGCACGTTGTGGCCGATCTGTATCAGGTTGTCGAGCTTCACGCCGCGGCGGATGACGGTCGAGTCGGTCTTGGCGCGGTCGATGCAGGTGTTGGCGCCGATCTCCACGTCGTCTTCGATGACGACGTTGCCCAGCTGGGGAATCTTGTCGAAGCCTCCCTGCGCATTGGGCATGAATCCGAAACCGTCGGCGCCGATCACCACGCCGGCGTGCAGGATGCAGTTCGCGCCCACGGCGCACCCTTCGTAGATCTTCACTCCGGGGTAGAGTACGGTGTTGTCGCCGACGGTGACGCCGCGTCCGAGGTAGACCTGCGGATAGATCTGACACCCCTTGCCGATGCGCACGCCCTCCTCGACGACCGCGAAGTCGCCGATGTAGCACTCGTCGCCCACCTCGGCTTCGGGCGCTACCGACGCGCGGTCGCTGATTCCCTTGCGGCGGGGTTTGGCGGCGTTGTACATTTCGAGGAGTTTCAGGACGCAGGCTCCGGCGTCGTCCACCTTGATGAGCGTCGCGGCCACCGGCTGCGAAGGCGTGAAGGCCCGATCGACCAGCACGATCGACGCGCCTGTGGTGTAGAGGAACTGTTCGTATTTGGGATTTGTGAGGTAGCTCAGCGATCCGGCCTTACCCTCCTCGATCGACGAAACGGTGTGCACCTTGGCGTTTTTGTCGCCGACGATTTCGCCGCCCAGAAATCCGGCGATCATTTCAGCTGAAAATTCCATCATAAAGCGTATATTGTTAGTTCGTATTTCAGTTCGTTCCTTTGTCCGTATCGAATTTTACCGTGCCGACCGGGCGGAAGGTACGCCATCTCCCTCCCTGAGGGCCGGACTGCGTTTTTCATAGGTACTTGTTGATGTCTATTCCTTCGGGCATGAACTCCTCGACGTTGCGGCCGAACGAGAGCACCTCGCGCACGGTCGATGACGAGATGTCGGCCACGGGCGAGGGGGTGAAGAGCATGACGGTCGTGATGTCGGGGTAGATGCGGTGGTTGGTGGACTCCATCGTGCGTTCGTATTCGAAGTCGGTGGTGTTCCTCACGCCGCGGATGATGGCGCAGGCGCCCATCGTCTCGGCGAATTCGCCCGTCAGCCCGGTGTAGACGCGGGCCTCCACGCGCTCTTCGTTGCGGAATACGTCGTCGATGAGCCGTTTGCGGTTCTCGACCGTCAGCAGCCCCTGTTTGGAGGTGTTGTTGCCGATGCCGATCACCACGCGGTCGAAGAGATTCAGCGCCTCTTCGACCAGCGCGGCGTGGCCGCGTGTGAACGGGTCGAACGACCCGGGGAATATGGCTGTCCTTTCCATAATTGTCAAAGGTGCTAAAAAGTCGAATGGGTTCGAAACCGGATCGCTGTCCGGTTCTTGCAAACGCTCCGACTGTTAAAAGTGCCGTTACGGCACCGGCTCCAAAGGTACGAAAAAGTCGGATGGGTTCAAAACCGAATCGCTGTCCGGTTCTGCAAAACGCTCCGCTCCCCTGAAGAGGCCGTTACGGCATCGCCCCCAAAGGTAGGAAAAAAACGGAAATACCCGCAGGTTTTTCCGTTTTATTCGTTCGGCGTCCTTGCGCCTCACCGTTCGATTTTCACGTATTCGGCGTGGACGATCCGCGTGTGGGGGTTCGTCGAGACGATCTCCTGCCGGAGCGCCTTCGTACCCCAGCGGATGAAGAGGAAGCGGCGGGGGATGCGGTGGACCACTTGCCGCAGGGTGTCGATGCTACGGATGCGGCACACGGCCGAGTCGCGTCCGATGCGCCCCTCGACGGTGACCCACGGATCGCGCCAGCGGAACAGCCGCACCGAATCGCGCACGGGGTGCGGGTCGCCGGACCGGACGACGACGGTGTCGCGCAGCGGCGTGCGGATTTCGGCTTCGGTGGCCGTCACGGTCTTTGCGGCGGCCTCCAGCCGGCGGATTTTGAGCCCCAGCCGCCGGATCTCTTCGGCGTCGGCCGCACGCAGGGCTTCGAACTCCCCGCACCGCAGCCGCAGGACTTGGGCCGAGGCAGCCTCCTGCCCGGCCTGCGTGCGGTAGTGCGCGACCTCGGCGGCGAGAGCGGTCTGGTTCTGGACGAGGCGCCGGTTTTCGGCGCGGTAGCGGCGGTGGGAGCATACGAACAGCGCCGTCACGGCGACGGCGTAGAGCACGAGGTATTTTTTCATGGTTTTCGGGATTTGGTTGCCCGAAAGGTACGACGGAAGGGGCCGGTGCGGTTTCTATTTTTTCGGAAACAGCCCCTCCATGACGAGGGCGATGCGCTCGGCGATGAGCGACATCAGCGGCTGCCCGTCGCAGCGTGCGAGGGCGGTGATGCCCCGGTGGTCGGCGAAGAAGAGTTCGTCGATCCGCGGCAGCTCCCCGCATCCGAAGGGCTCCTCGCGCAGCTCCAGCCCCGCGGCCCGCACGGCCCGCACGGCCAGTTCCCGTTCGACGCTCTGCGTGCCGGGGGCCGCCAGCACCGTGTGTCCCGCGACGGCGAACAGCGGGGCGTCGTCGGCTTCGCGGAGGATTCCCTCCCGGTCGCAGCGCACGGCGACATCGGCTCCCGCGCGCTCCGCCATATGGCGGGCCAGCTGCGCCGCCGCTTCGCGGGCCGAGGTCGGGGCCTCGGTGAGCGGCAGGTCGTAGCGGAGCGTCACGGCCTCGGGCTGGAGGCTCCGGAGAGCGTAGCCGTCGTAGAGCGACACCCCCGTGGGTGTGAGACGCTCCTCGCCGTCGGCCCCTAATTCGATGCGCACGAATCCCGACACCCCCGTCGGATAGCGTTCCGCGGCGGCGAGGGCCTCGATGCGGGCCGCGAGGCGTGCGGGTGCATATCCCCGGCCGAACAACTCGCGCGATGCGGCGTCGAGCCGTGCGGCGTGCGCCTCCGCATTGCGGGCGCGGCCCCGGGCGAGGTGGACCGTCTGATATAGGTAGAGCTCCGTCAAAGCAGGAAGATTTTCAGCAGCAGTTCGCGCAGCAGCTCGCCGTCCGGAGCTCCTCCGGCGTTGAGCCCCTTGCTCTTGGCGTCGTATTCGCGCAGCAGCCCCAGGATGTTGAACACCTTGCGGTTGTTCCACGCCGCGGCGTTCTGTTTGATCTCCCCGAGGACGTAGACGTTGCTTTTGCGCAGGATGCGCATCAGCTCCGTGTCCGGCGGAAAGGGCTTTCCCCGATGCTGCGCGAGCCAGCGCAGGTAGTTGACGACGAAGATGTCGCGGAACTGTCCGAACAACGCCATGACCGTCAGCAGCAGCGGGTTGTCCTTGGGGTTGCGGGCGAAGTGGTCGGCGATCATCAGCGCGCGGCCCATGTCCTTGGTGGCCACGGCCTTGCACAGCTCGAAGTTGTTGAAATCCTTCGAGATGCCGATGTTGGCCTCGATGTCGGCGTCGGTGATGCGCTTCACCCCCTCGGGCATCGACACGGTGAGTTTTTTCAGCTCGTTGGAGATTTTGGCGATGTCGGTCCCCAGGTGGTCGGTCAGCATCGACAGCGCCTTGGCGTCGATCGTCAGCCCCTGTTTCCGGATGAACTGCTGCAACCACGCCGCGATTTCGTAGTCGCGCGGCCGCACCGATTCCAGCACCGTGCCGTTCGCCGCGCACCCCTTGTAGAAAGCCGAACGCTTGTCGGCGTTCTTCTCCTTGTGGCAGATCACGAGGACGGTCGTGGGCGAGGGCTTCTGGGTGTAGAGCGAGAGTTTGTCGAGCCCTTTGAGCTGCTGGGCCTCTTTGAGGATCACCACCTGATACGACCCCATCATGGGCATCTGGCGGCAGAGGTTGATGATCTGCCCCGCCTCGGAGTCGCGTCCGTAGACGGTGATCTGGTTGAAGGCCCGCGACGCCTCGTCGAGAATCGTCGCCGCCAGCTGCTCCGCGAGGGCGTCGATGAAATAGCTCTCCTCGCCCATCAGCAGGTAGATGCCCGAAAACCGGCGCGCCGCGATCTCGGCGGCGATCCGCTCGTATTCGGCGACGGAGTCCTTGAACTTTACGGTGCTTTTTGCCATCTCTTAAACGATCTCTTTGGTGATGCGCAGCACGTTTTCCGTCTCGGGCGTCAGCCGGTAGCGGTCGTCGATGCGGCGGCCGACGAGCCACGCGATTTCGCCGCCCGACACGAGCACGAACTGCCGCTGTTTTTCGGCCACGGAGACTTTGGCATCGACGAGGAAGTCCGACACCTTCTTGCGGCCCGTCATGCCGAAGGGCACGAACCAGTCGCCCTCCTGCCAGCGGCGGAGCGTGAGCGGGAATTGCAGCCGGTCGGCGTCTATCTGCGCGATGTGCTCCGGGACGCCGAAATTCTTGATCGTGTCGATGTCGCAGTATTCGTAGTAGAGCACCGAGTTGCCGCAGTAGCTGCGCAGGGCTCCTTTCGGCACCGTCGTGAGACACGCGTCGTCGGGGGCGACCGGCGCCACGACGATTCGTCCGCGGTCGATGCAGGCCACGTGTTCCCGGGCGTAGAACCGCCGTCCCGTGGCCCCCTGTTCGAGGGCGTGGCACAGCGAGTCGATCACGTCGCCCTTGAACCCGTATCCCGAACTGAGGAGTTCGTAGATCACGAACCCCTGCGGGAACGCCGGGTCGATCCGGTCGAGGCGGATCGTGTCGATCCCCGCCTCCGACGTGACCGCCTCGCCGCGGATGCGCTCGATGCCGTGGTTGATGAACAGCTGGGCGTCGGTCAGCCGCGCGAGGTTGCGGCTCATCAGGCTCGTGAACTTGGGATTGATCTCGCGGATGCGGGGGATGAGCCCCAGCCGGATCTTGTTGCGCAGGTATTTGGTCGAGCGGTTCGACGAATCCTCCCGGAAGGGGATGCGGTTCTGCACGGCGTATTCGAGTATCTCCCGGCGCGAGGCGAACAGCAGCGGGCGGATGATCTTCCCCACCTGGGTCGAAATGCCCGTCAGTCCCCGCAGCCCGGTGCCGCGCAGCAGGTTGATGAAAAAGGTCTCTATCGAGTCGTCGGCGTGGTGGGCGATGGCCACGGCCGTATAGCCGTGCTCATGGCTCAGGGCGTCGAACCAGGCGTAGCGTAGCCGCCGGGCCGCCATCTCCATCGACTCGCCCGTGCGCTCCATCTCGGCCTTGGTCTCGAAGCGCTTGTTGTAGAACTCCACGCCGTATTTTTTCGCCTCCTCTTCCACCAGCACTTCGTCCTCGTCGCTCTCCGTGCCCCGCAGCTGGAAGTTGCAGTGGGCAACGCCCACCCGGTAGCCGCAGCGGGTGAACAGCGAGAGCATCACCATCGAGTCCACGCCGCCCGAGACGGTCAGCAGGATGCGGTCGTCGTGCATGGCGAGGCTGTTCTCTTCGATGTAGCGCTGGAACGTTTCGATCAGGTTCATATATTATTATAAGATGTTAACCTCCGTATCTATTTCGATGCCGAATTTCTCGCGGACCCGCTCCTGCACCTCGTGCGCGAAGGCGATCACCTCGCCGCCCGTGGCGCCGCCGTGGTTCACCAGCACCAGCGCCTGCCGTTCGTGGACCCCCACGGCCCCCTTGCGGCTGCCTTTCATCCCGGCCCGGTCGATCAGCCACCCGGCGGCCAGCTTCACGCGCCCCTCGGGAGCGGGGTAGTGCGGCATGTCGGGATACTCCGCGAGCAGGCGTTCCGCTGCGGCCGCCCCGACCACCGGATTCTTGAAGAAGCTGCCCGCGTTGCCCAGTACGGCCGGGTCGGGGAGCTTCGCGCGGCGGATCGCGCAGATCGCTTCGCGGATGTTGCGCAGCGTCGCTCCGCCGCGGGCCTCGACCTCGCGCTCCACGTCGCCGTAGCCCAGCCGGGGCCGGGGTGTGTGCGTGAGGGCGATCTCGACGGCGGTGATGATCGCCCGCCCTTTCAGGTCGTGTTTGAAGACGCTCTCGCGGTAGCCGAATCCGCAGTGCGCGGCGTCGAGCGTCAGCATTGCGCCCGTCTCGACGCAGTACATCTCGACCCGGCGGATCGCGTCCTTCGCCTCGCAGCCGTAGGCCCCGATGTTCTGCACCGGCGCCGCGCCCGCCTTGCCGGGGATCAGCGAGAGGTTTTCGATGCCCCACAGTCCGCGTCCGACGGCCCATTCCACCAGATCGTCCCACTCGACGCCCGCATCGGCCCGCACGCGGACCTCGTCGCCGTCGTCGCTCAGGAGGGTGATCCCCCGGGCGACGGGCGTCAGGAGCACGCCGTCGTAGTCCCGGGTGAAGAGGATGTTGTTGCCTCCGGCCAGGACCGTCCATTTTTCAGGAATCCCCGCGGCGAAGAGCGTGCGCAGGTCTTCGGGCGTTTCGAATTCGACGAGGCGCGCGGCCTGCTGATCGACGCCGAAGCTGTTGCGCGTGCGCAGGCTGATTTGGTGAAATTCTCGGATCATGATGCGCAAAGTTACGCAAATATTTCGTATATTTATGCCACAAAACCGATAACCTATGTTTACTCAACAGGATTTACAACAGATCGCCGGCCACGGCCTCACCCTCGGACAGGTCGAAACCCAGCTGGAGAATTTCCGCCGCGGATTTCCTTTTCTGAACGTCGTGCGGGCCGCTTCGCCGGGCGACGGCGTGACGGTGGTCGATCGGGCGCAGGCCGACGAGGCCGCGGCCCGTTACGAGGCTGCCGCCGGGCGTCTGGGCATCGTGAAGTTCGTGCCCGCCTCGGGCGCCGCGACGCGCATGTTCAAGGAGCTGTTCGGGTTCGTCAACGACGGCAAGCGCGGCAAGGGCATCGACACCCTGCTGGAAAATATCGAGAAATTCGCCTTCTGGCCCGAGCTGAAAGCCGTGCTTCCGGCCGGGGCCGACGACTGGGCGGTCGTCAGCGCCATCGTGAACGACGGTCTGAACTACGGCCGCAAGCCCAAGGGGCTGGTCACCTTCCACGCCTATCCCGAGGGGGCCCGCAAGGCCGTCGAGGAGCATCTGGTCGAGGGGGCGACCTATGCCGCCGCGAAGGGTGTGGCGCGCATCCATTTCACCGTCTCTCCCGAGCACGTCGCCGGATTCGAGGAGCTGCTCGCCGAGAAGGTGCCGTTCTATGAAAAACGCTTCGGCATCCGCTACGACATCTCGTTCTCGGTACAGAAGCCGGCGACCGACACCATCGCCGTGAATCCCGACAACACGCCTTTCCGGCAGGACGACGGCACGCTGCTGTTCCGTCCCGCGGGTCACGGGGCGCTGATCGAGAACCTGAACGAGATCGACGCCGACCTGATCTTCATCAAGAATATCGACAACGTGACGACCGACGCCCGGCGCGGCGACACGATCCGTTATAAAAAGGTGCTTGCGGGCATTCTGCTCGACCTCGAAGAGCGTTCTTTCGAATACCTCAAGGCGCTCGAAGTGGGCGGTGCCGAACTGGAACCCATCGCCGAATTCATCGAAAAACAGCTTTGCGTGAAGCTCCCCGCCGATTACGATTCGGCGTTGCTGCGCGCCGTGCTGGACCGTCCGATCCGCGTCTGCGGCATGGTCCGCAACGAGGGCGAGCCGGGCGGCGGGCCTTTCTGGGTTGGGAATCCCGACGGCACCGAGTCGTTGCAGATCGCCGAGTCGAGCCAGATTTCGCCCGACGACCTGCCGCTGATGCAGTCGGCCACGCATTTCAATCCCGTGGACATCGTCTGCGGCGTGCGCGATTCGAAGGGCCGGAAATTCGACCTGCGCAAATACACCGACCCCTCGACGGGCTTCATCTCGTCGAAATCGGCGGGCGGCCGCGACCTGCGGGCCCAGGAGCTTCCGGGGTTGTGGAACGGCGCGATGGCCCGCTGGAACACGGTCTTCGTCGATGTGCCGATCACGACCTTCTCGCCCGTCAAGGTGGTGCAGGACCTCCTGCGCCCTCAGCACCAGTAGCTTCCGGGCCGGCTGCCGTTCGCGCTGAGCGGCATCGCCTTTGAAAGAGAATGCCCCCGTTTTTCAGGCTGTGGATTCCGGCATGAAAAGCGGGGACGTCGTTTTTTTTCGGTTGGACCGTCGGATAAATTTTCGATTTCGGGCGGATAACCGAGGAGACCATGACCCGTCCCAAACCGTTCGTTTCGTCCTTCGACTGACGGCTTCGCGCGGCCAGGCCGCGCCGGGTGCGGGACCGTATGAAAACCCCGCCGGCTCTTGATCGGGGCGGGCGGGGTTTTCGTGTTCCCGTTCGCGGACGTATTCGGTCCTTACCGCAGGAGCGGGGACGCTCCGGTCCGCGTTTTTCAGGAAGACTTTCGGTGAATGAGGCTGCCCGCCGGGCCGAAGACCGCCTCCCGGGGCCCGGCCTCTGTTCCGCAAGGCTCGCACATTTCTTCCTGAATTTTGTCAAAAAGGGATAAATTGCTGTTCAGTACCCCGTTTTTTTGATAATCTTTTATATATTTGTGCGTTAAAAGAAAAAACGATAATCAAACAAATATAACGCTATGGAAAACAAACTGCAACAGTTGACCCAGAAGCTCTACGACGAAGGGCTGGAGAAAGGCCGTGCCGAGGCCGACAAGCTGGTCGCCGACGCCAAGGCCGAAGCGCAGAAGATCGTCGCCGAGGCCCGTGCCGAGGCCGAGGAGATCGTGAAGAAGGCGCAGGCGAAAGCCGAGGATGTCGAGAAGAACACCATGACCGAGATCGCATTGGCCGGCAAACAGGCCGTGTCGAAAATCAAACAGGAGATCGCCTCGCTGATCATCGCCAAGGCCACGGCCGGCGGCGTGAAGGAGGCCGTCGTGGACCCGGCGTTCATCAAGGAGATGCTCGTCGCCGTGGCGAAGAACTGGAACGGAGCCGATTCGGGCAAGGTCGAATTGCAGGCCCTGCTTCCCGAGGACGAGCGCAAGAAACTCGACGAGGCGTTCGGCAAGAGCGCCCAGGAGCTGCTGGCCGCCGGCATCGAGGTCGGCTGGTCGAAGGAGGTGAAGAGCGGGTTCAAGGTGGGCGCCAAGGAGGGCGGCTACTACATTTCGTTCGCCGACGCCGACATCGAGGCGCTGTTGGGCGAGTATCTGCGCGACAAGGTTTACCGGTTGCTGTTTAAGGCGTAACGCTATGTTTGCGACCGAATATTATTGTCTGGTGGCCGGGCTGAAGGAGTACTCGCTCGACGCCGACACCAAGGGGTTCGACGCCCGGGCCATCGTCTCCGAGATTCTGGAGGGGGTGACGGCGGCCGACGCCCGCGAGGTGCGGCTGCTGTACGGCTACTACGACTGCGAGAATATCGCCGCTCTGCGTGCGGGACGCTCGGCGCACAATCCGCTGGGCAATCTTACGCACGAGGAGCTGGAGGAGGAGTTGAAGTCCCCGAAACGGCTGCCCGAACCGGTGGCCCGCGTGGTGAGGGCCTATGCCGATCCCGAGGGCGAGGATGCCGAGACGGTCGATACCGCGCAGCGCTTCGAAAAGGAGCTGTTCGGCGCCTACTACGCCGCGTGCGCCAAGGCCGGGAGCCGTTTCCTGCGCGAATGGTCGGCTTTCGACCGGAATCTGCGCAACGTGTCGGCCGCCGTTACGGCGCGTGCCGCGGGGCGTGCGGTCGAGGAGGTCGTGGTGGGCGGCGGCGATGTCGCCGACCAGTTGCAGCGCAGCTCGGCGGCCGATTTCGGACTGCGGGGCGAGCTGCCCTATATCGACGCGGTGATCGCGGCCGTGAACGACGAGGCGAACCTCGTCGAGAAGGAGCACAAGATCGACCTCGTGCGCTGGAACGAAGCCACGGAGCTGGCCACGTTCGACTATTTCGACATTAACGCCGTTCTTTCCTACCTGGCCCGGATCAACATCGTGGCCCGCTGGACGCTGCTCGACGCCGCGCGCGGCCGCGAGATGTTCGACCGCCTGATGGCCGAACTGGACGGAAAAGAGCTGATCGACAAGAAATAAACAATAAAAAGATACAATGAAAACGACAGGACGTGTAAACGGTATCATCTCCAACATCGTGATCGTCAAGGCCGACGGAGCCGTGGGCCAGAACGAGATCTGCTATGTCTGGACGGGGGATACCAAAATGATGGCCGAGGTCATCAAGGTCATAGGCGACGCCGCCTATGTCCAGGTTTTTGACAGCACCCGCGGTTTGAAGATCGGCGACAAGGTGGAGTTCGAGGGGCACATGCTCGAAGTGACGCTCGCCCCGGGCCTTTTGTCGCGCAACTACGACGGTTTGCAGAACGACCTCGAAAAGATGGACGGGCTGTTCATCGCCCGCGGTTCGATCACCGACCCGATCGACTTCTCCGCCGAGTGGGAGTTTACGCCGCTGGCCAAGGCGGGCGACAAGGTCTCCGCAGCGTCGTGGCTGGGCGAGGTCAAGGAGCAGTGGGTGATGCACAAGATCATGGTTCCGTTCTCGATGACCGACACCTATACGGTCAAGAGCGTCGCCGCAGCGGGCAAATACAAGGTGACCGACACGGTCGCCACGCTGACCGACGCCGAGGGCCGGGATCACGACGTGACGATGGTGCAGAAATGGCCCGTGAAGCAGGCCGTGCGCTGCTACACCGAGAAGCCGCGCCCCTCGCGGGTGATGATCACCGGCGTGCGCGCCATCGACACCTTCAACCCGATGGCCGAGGGTGGTACGGGCTTTATCCCGGGGCCTTTCGGCGCCGGCAAGACGGTGCTCCAGCACGCCATCTCGAAGCAGGCCG
This sequence comes from Alistipes intestinihominis, assembly GCF_040095975.1. Classification (NCBI taxonomy): domain Bacteria; kingdom Pseudomonadati; phylum Bacteroidota; class Bacteroidia; order Bacteroidales; family Rikenellaceae; genus Alistipes; species Alistipes intestinihominis. The sequence continues at coordinate 116,333 of NZ_JBBMFL010000009.1, read as the reverse complement.
ATGCCGATGTCATCATCATGGTCGCCTGCGGCGAGCGTGCTAACGAGGTGGTCGAAATTTTCAAGGAGTTCCCCGAGCTGATCGACCCCCGCACGGGCCACAACCTCATGGAGCGCACGATCATCATCTGCAATACGTCGAACATGCCCGTCGCCGCGCGTGAGGCGTCGGTCTATACGGGTATGACCATCGGCGAGTACTACCGCTCGATGGGTCTCAAGGTGCTGGTCATGGCCGACTCGACTTCGCGCTGGGCCCAGGCGCTGCGCGAGATGTCGAACCGTCTGGAGGAGCTTCCGGGTCAGGACGCCTTCCCGATGGACCTCTCGGCGATCATCTCGAACTTCTACTCGCGCGCCGGACTGGTGAAGCTCGTCGGCGGCGGTACCGGTTCGGTGACCTTCCTCGGCACGGTGTCGCCCGCGGGCGGTAACCTCAAGGAGCCGGTGACCGAATCGACGAAAAAGGCCGCGCGCTGTTTCTACGCCCTTTCGCAGGGCCGCGCCGACTCGAAGCGCTACCCGGCCATCGACCCGCTGGAGTCCTATTCGAAATACCTCGAATATCCCGAGATCCGCGAGTACCTCGACGGTCAGATCGAAAAGGACTGGGTGGACCTCGTCTATGCGGGCAAGACCATCGTGCAGCGCGGCAAGGAGGCCAACGACCAGATCAACATCCTGGGCGACGACGGCGTGCCGGTGGAGTATCACGAGCGTTTCTGGAAGTCGGAGCTGATCGACTTCGTGATCCTGCAACAGGACGCTTTCGACGACATCGACGCCAACTGTCCGATCGAACGCCAGCAGATGATGTACAAGATGGTGCTCGGCATCTGCAACCAGTCGTTCTCGTTCGCCGATTTCGAGGAGTGCTCGCAGTTCTTCAAGGGCCTTATCAACCTCTTCCGCCAGATGAACTACTCGGAGTGGAAGTCGGAGAAGTTCGAGGATTACCGCAAGCAGATCGAGCAGTATGTGAGTGAAAAAACCAAATAAGCCATGACAACACGAGCATTTCAGAAGATATACACCAAGATTGACAACATCACCAAGGCTACCGTGACGCTGCGCGCCACGGGCGTCGGCAACGACGAACTGGCCACCGTCGGCGGCAAGCTGGCGCAGGTGGTGAAGATTATGGGCGAGAACGTCACGTTGCAGGTTTTCGCCGGGACCGAGGGTCTGGCCACCGACTCGGAGGTCGTCTTCCACGGCGAGCCCCCCAAGCTGCGCGTTTCGGACAACCTCGCTGGGCGTTTCTTCAACGCCTACGGCGAACCGCTGGAGGGCGGCGAGATCATCGAGGGCGAGGCCCGCGAGATCGGCGGCCCGACGGTGAACCCCTTCCGGCGTATCCAGCCTTCGGAGCTGATCGCCACGGGCATCGCCGGCATCGACCTGAACAATACGATCGTGACGGGGCAGAAGATTCCCTTCTTCGCCGACCCCGACCAGCCCTACAACGCCGTGATGGCCAACGTGGCCCTGCGCGCCAAGGCCGACAAGATCATCCTCGGCGGCATGGGCCTTACGAACGACGACTTCCTCTATTTCAAGTCGGTCTTCGAGAACGCCGGAGCGCTGGACCGCATCGTGTCGTTCGTCAACACCACGGAGAACCCGCCCGTCGAGCGTCTGCTCGTTCCCGACATGGCGCTGACCGCCGCCGAGTACTTCGCCGTCGATAAGGGCGAAAAGGTGCTGGTGCTGCTGACCGACATGACGCTCTACGCCGATGCGCTGGCCATCGTGTCGAACCGCATGGACCAGATTCCGTCGAAGGACTCCATGCCCGGTTCGCTCTACTCGGACCTGGCGAAGATTTACGAGAAGGCCGTGCAGCTGCCCAACGGCGGTTCGATCACGATCATCGCCGTGACGACCCTTTCGGGCGGCGACATCACGCACGCCATCCCCGACAATACGGGTTACATCACCGAGGGCCAGTTGTTCCTGCGCAACGACTCCGACACGGGCAAGGTCATCGTGGACCCGTTCCGTTCGCTGTCGCGTCTGAAACAGCTCGTCATCGGCAAAAAGACCCGCGAGGACCATCCGCAGGTGATGAACGCCTGCGTGCGTCTGTACGCCGACGCCGCGAATGCCAAGACCAAGCTGGAGAACGGTTTCGACCTCTCGGATTACGACGAACGCACGCTGAAATTCGCTTTCGACTACTCGGAGAAACTGCTTGCGATCGATGTCAACATCGAGATCACCGAGATGCTCGACACGGCGTGGAGCCTTTTTGCGAAGTACTTCTCCAAGGAGGAGGTCGCCATCAAGGAGGAACTCATCAAAAAATACTGGAAGGAGGCGTAACGCGCGATGGCAATCAAATTCCAATATAACAAGACCTCGCTCGGCGACCTCGGCAAACAGCTGAAAATGCGCCAGAAGGCCCTCCCTACGATCAAAAGTAAGGAATCGGCCCTGCGCTCCGAGGTGAAGAAGGCGAAGGACTCCGCAAACGACTGCCGCCGCCGGCTCGATGCCCTGAAGGCCGAGTACGACTACATGGTGTCGCTCTGGGGAGAGTTTGATTGTGACCTCTTGCGCGTCGTCGATATCGACTTGTCGGTACAGAAGATCGCGGGTGTGCGCACTCCGGTCTTGCAGGAAGTGAAATTCGAGGAGAAACCCTACGATCTGTTTTCCTCTCCGGTGTGGTTCGCCGACGGAGTCGATATCCTCAAGCGCATGGCGCAGCTGGGCATCGAGTTCGCGGTCTACGACCGCAAGACGGAGCTGCTGGACCACGCGCGCCGCAAAACCACTCAGAAGGTGAACTTGTACGAAAAGGTGCAGATACCCGGGTACGAGGACGCCATACGCAAGATCAAACGCTTCATGGAGGATGAGGAGAACCTCTCCAAGTCGGCCCAGAAGATCGTGAAAACCAAACAACAGGCCGCCGGGGAGGGCGCGATGTTATGATAGCCAGAATGTCGAAATACAACTTTGTGCTCTATGCGGCGCAAAGCGAAGATTTCATCGAGAAGCTGCGCGGACTCGGCTTGGTGGACATCACCACCACGGGCTGGGAGCCCTCCGAGGAGGACCGCCAGCTGCTGCTCGACATCGAGGGCCACGCGAAGGCCGCGGAGTTCCTGAATACCCTTCGGGCCGAAGGCCGCTGCAAGGCGGATGCCGAACCGTTCGCTTCGGGCCTGGAGGCTTATGAGCACTACACCGCTGCGCATCAGCAGGCTGCGGCGCTCCATGCCGAGATCGGCCGCTTGGAGAAGGCCGCCGAGGAGCTGCGTCCGTGGGGTGCTTTCGATGTGGAGCGCACGAAGAAGCTCGCCGCACAGGGTATCGTCCTGCGCTATTTCTTCACCCAGCGCAACACCTTCGACAAGATGCTGGGCGAGTGGTCGGAGTGTTATACGATTTCGGAGGTCAGCCGCACCGATGCCGCGGTGTGGTTCGTCGTCGTGGCGAAGCCCGGCGAGGAGGTGACGCTCGATGCGCAGGAGATGAAGACCCCGACGATGGATGTCCGCGAGGCGGAGCGCCGCATCGCCGAGGCCGAAAAGAAACTCCGGGCCCTCGACGCCGAATTTTCGCGCGTGGCCGCTTCGGAGAAGCTGCTTGCGGAGCACGCCTGCTCGCTGAAGGAGCGTTTGCAGGGCGTGCAGGTGACGGCTACGGCGCAGGAGGCCGCCGACGGCACATTGGTCGTCATGGAGGGCTGGGCCGAGAAGGAGACTTCCGGCAGGGTCGATGCCCTGCTGGAGGAGTACCCCAACGTGGTCTACCTCAAGAGCGACCCCACGCCCGAGGACGAGACGCCCGTGAAGCTGAAGAACGGCTGGTTCGCACGCAATTTCGAGCTGGTGGGCGACATGTACGCCCGGCCGAAATACGGCACGATGGACCTCACGCCCTTCTTCGCGCCGTTCTACGTGCTGTTCTTCGGCATCTGCCTGAACGACGCCGGCTACGGCGCCATCCTGGCTCTGATGGGGGCTTTCATGCTGTATAAGTTCCGCAAGCCCGGCATGATGCGCCGCGCGGCGTGGTTCGCCACGATGTGCGGACTGGCGACGGTCGCTTTCGGACTCTTCTGCGGATCGTTCTTCGGGATCAACATGCAGGAGTGGTTCCCCTCGGTGAAATTCTTCAATTTCCAGGGGCAGTTCTTCTCCATCGCGCTGGTGATCGGCATCGTGCAGATCCTTTTCGGCATGTCGCTCAATATCTGGATGACCGTCCGCAATTTCGGTCTGAGCCGTGCGCTCGGACAGTTGGGGTGGTTCATCATGCTCGTTTCGTGCTGTCTGGCCGTGGGCCTGCCGATGGCGGGGCTCGCCATCCCGGGATTCACCTCCGGATCGGTGGCCTTCTACGCGGCGCTGGGCGTCGGGGCCGTGCTGATGCTGTTGCTGAACGATCCGAAACGCAACCCGCTCATCAATCTCGGCGCGGGGCTGTGGGACCTGTATAATAATGTCACGGGACTGCTCAGCGACGTGCTCTCCTACATCCGTCTGTTCGCCATCGGACTTTCGGGCGGCGTGCTGGCGCTGGTGTTCAACACGCTGGCGGCGGGCTTCGTGCCCGAGGGCTCGGGAATCGTGGTGCGGCTGCTGGTGATGATTCCGATCCTGCTGATCGGCCACGGCATCAACCTCTTCATGTCAACCATCTCGTCGTTCGTGCATCCGCTGCGTCTGACGTTCGTCGAGTTCTACAAGAACGCCGGTTTCGAAATGGCTCCGCGCAATTTCGATCCCATCCGTAAAATGAATGATACTAACGAATAAATAACAATTAAAAAACTCAACTCATTATGGAAACAACAGCATTGGTATTGGCTTACGTCGGCGTAGCGCTGATGGTGGGCCTGGCAGGCGTCGCTTCGTCGATCGGTACTGCCATTACGGGTCAGGCCGCAGTAGGGGCCATGAAGAAGAACGGCGGGGCTTTCGGTAGCTACATGATCCTTTCGGCGCTTCCGGGTTCGCAGGGTCTCTACGGTTTCGTCTGCTTCTTCCTAGTGCAGAACGGCCTGACGGCTCCGACGCTGGTGCAGGGCGCCGCTATCTTCGGTGCCGGTCTGCTGGTCGGCATGGTGAACCTCGCGGCTTCGGTATATCAGGCCAAGGTCTGCGCCAACGGTATCGCCGCCATCGGCAACGGTCACGACGTGATGGGTAAGACGCTGATTCTCGCGGCTTTCCCCGAGCTGTACGCTATTCTGACGGTGGCCGCCACCTATCTGATCGCCACGCTCGACGGCGTGAACCTCTTCTAAAGAGAAACACCCGCATGCAAAAAGGGAAGCCCCGAGGGCTTCCCTTTTTTGCGTCGTGAGCGTCGCAGCCTATTTGCCTTTGCGGCGCGACGACGTGCGGACCTTGGGGCCTTTGCCGCGGCCTTCGGACGCTGCTGCGGCGCGGCGCGTTGCGGCATCGGGCAGCAGCACTTCGAAGTCGAGCTGGCGCTTTTGCAGGTCGGCGCGCTTCACGCGGATGCGCACGGGGCTGCCCAGCGTCAGGCGAATGCCCGTCGAGCGGCCGATGATCTCGTAGAGCTGCTCGTCGAACTGGAAGAAGTCGCCCTCGATGTCCCGCAGGAACGACATGCCCTCGATGTGGGTTTCGTCCAGCTCCACGTAGACGCCCCATTCCGTGAGCCCCGAGATGTGCCCTTCGAACTCCTCGCCGATGTGCTCCTTCATGAATTCGACCATCTTGTACTTGATCGAGGCGCGTTCGGCTTCGGCGGCCACCACCTCGCGCTCCGAGGCGCGTGCGCAGAGCTCCTCCAGTTCAGTCTTGTCGGCCGACTTGCCGCCTGCGAGGTAGCGGGCCAGCAGGCGGTGGACCATCATGTCGGGGTAGCGGCGGATGGGCGAGGTGAAGTGCGTGTAGTAGGGGAAGGCCAGTCCGTAGTGGCCGATGTTGTCGGTCGTGTAGTAGGCTTTGGCCATCGAGCGCACGGCCATCGTCGAGACGGCGTTCTCCTCGGTGGTGCCCTTGATCTGCTTGAAGAGCTTGTTCATCTCCTTGGCCACGGCGCGGCCCTTCGTGGCCTTGAAGATATGCCCGAAGCGGAGGATGAACTGGCGGAAGCGGTCGAGCTTCTCCTCGCTCGGGGAGTCGTGCACGCGGTAGACCATCGTGCGCGCCGTCGTGCGGCCGCTTTCGGTCCGTCGCTTGCCGCAGAACTCCGCCACGCGGCGGTTGGCCAGCAGCATGAATTCCTCGATCATCTGGTTCGACTCCTTCTGCTCCTTGAAATAGACGCCCAGGGGCTTGCCGTTCTCGTCGAGCTTGAATTTCACCTCCTCGCGGTCGAACGAGATGGCGCCGTTCTTGAACCGCTCTGCCCGCAGCGCCTGCGCCAGCCGGTTGAGGGTCAGCACCTCTTCGGCATAATCCCCGCGGCCCGTCTCGATGATCTCCTGCGCCTCGGCGTAAGTGAAGCGGCGGTCGGAGTGGATGACCGTGCGGCCGAACCACTCTTCGAGGATTTCGAGATTCTCGTTGAGGGTGAAGACCGCCGAGAAGCAGAGGCTCGTCTCGTGGGGGCGCAGCGAGCAGAGTTCGTTCGAGAGCCGCTCGGGGAGCATCGGCACGGTGCGGTCCACCAGATAGACCGACGTGCCGCGTTCCACGGCTTCGTCGTCGATCACCGAATGGGGCCGCACGTAGTGGGTCACGTCGGCGATGTGCACGCCGATCTCCCACACGCCGTCTTTGATTTTACGCACCGACAGCGCGTCGTCGAAGTCCTTGGCGTCGGCCGGGTCCACCGTGAAGGTCACGACCTGTCGGAAGTCGCGCCGTTCGGCGATCTCCTTGCCCGTCACCCGGGCGTCGATGGCTTCGGCGGCCTCTTCGATCTCGGGTTCGAAACGGTAGGGCAGTTCGTATTCCGCGAGGATGGCGTGCATCTCCGTGTCGTTGTTTCCGGCCATGCCCAGCCGTTCGACCAGCTCGCCTTCGGGGCTCTTGCTCCCGGGCTGCCAATCGACGATGCGGACCACGACCTTCTCGCCGTTCCTGATGTCGGGCCAGGTGCGCTTCGAGAGGTAGATGTCCATCGGCATGCGGCGCGAGTCGGCCCGCACGAAGATCTGGTGCGCGCCGACCTCCGCCACGCCCACATAGGGCTTGCGGTTGCGTTCGATGATGCGGGTGATCTCGCCCTCTATCTGTCCGTTGCGGCCGCGGTGCATCGCCACGACCTCCACGCGGTCGCCGTTCAGGGCGTTGGCCGCATTGCGCTGGTTGACGAAAATGTCGGCTTCCAGTCCCTCGACCTTCACGTAGACCGAACCCGAGGGGGTCATGTCGGCCACGCCCTCGTAGTGGGGCAGGTGCTTCTGGGTGAGGCGGTATTTTTCGCGGGCGCACTCCTCGACGATCCCCTCTTCGAAGAGGCGGTCGAGGATTTCGAGCGTTTCGCGGCGGCCCTCCTTCGAGGCGCCTCCCGACGCCGAAGCGAGGTGTTTCAGCGAGAATTTATTGTTGGGGAATTCGCGCAGCAGGCTCAGTATGACCGATGCGCGGTCCGTTTTCCGGGCTCCTTTTCCGGAGCGTTGGTTCTGTTTTTTCATCTTTTTTCCAAAATTTGCAGGGCCATGCGGCGCATGAAGCCGATGCCCACGTCCAAGGCCCCTTCGTCGGGTGAGAACGTCGCCGTATGGGGCCGTCCGGCTGCGGCGCCCACGCCCAGCCGGTAGAACAGCGACGGATATTGTCTGCAATAGAAGCCGAAATCCTCGGCCGTGGTCCGCAGCGGCAGCATCTCCACGCCGAGCCCTTCGGCCCGGGCCAGCGCGACGGCCTTTTTGACCAGCGTTTCGTCGTTCACCACGCAGGGATAGCCGCGGCCGATCTCCACGTCGGTCTGCACGCCGTGGCGTTTGTCGATGTCCGCCGCGATGATTCCGATGCGGCGGTGGATGATCCCGCGTTCGCGTTCGTCGAACGTGCGCAGCGTCCCTTCCATGTAGACCTCGTCGGGGACGATGTTCGTCGCCCCGCCGGCCTCCACGCGGCCGATTGACAGCACGCACTCCTCGCCGTTGAGCGCGATGAGGCGCGTCAGCAGTTCGGCGCCCGCCGCCACGGGGTCTTTGAGCTGCTTGCGCATGGCGCCGTGGCCGCCCGTGCCGTGGATGCGAAAGCGCAGTTCGTCGCTTGCGGCCATGTATTTCCCGGCCCGGAACCCGAGGGTCCCGACCTCCAGCTGCGGTTCGACGTGCTCGCCCACCACGGCCCGCACGTCGTATCCGTCGAACGGCTTTTCGGCCAGCACCAGCGACGCTCCGCCGGGGTTGCACTCCTCGCCGGGCTGGAACAGTCCGAAGAGCGTGCCCCGGAAGTCGGGCTCCGCGGCGAACTCTTTCAGGACCCCGAACAGCACCGCGGCATGCATGTCGTGGCCGCAGGCGTGCATCACGCCCTCGTTCTGCGACCGCCATGCGCAGTCGTTCCGCTCGGCGATGGGCAGGGCGTCGGTGTCGGCGCGCAGGACGACGGCGCGCCGGTCGCCTGCGGGCGTCTTGCGGCCCTCGATGCGGGCCAGTACGCCGGTGGATGCGATCCGGCGGTGCTCGATGCCCAGCTCCGTGAGCTGCTGCTCGATGAACGCCGCCGTGCCGTGCTCCCGGAACGAGAGCTCGGGATGCGCATGCAGGTGACGCCGAAATTCGACAGGATTCATTTTTTTAATTGATAATTAACCATGAATAATTTAAGAAACACCCCGTCATTGCGAGGCATCGCAGATGCCGTGGCAATCGGCTGACAAGTCGTATGGGCGCGGGTCCTGCGCAGATTCCCACGCTCACATGCGTTCGCTCGGAATGACGAAAAAAATTATTCATTACTCGATTTTTCATTTTTACTGTTAGAAAATCGTTTTCACGATTTTCTGAATGTTCGTCGTGCGGCTCATCGTGTAGTAGTGCAGGACGGGCACGCCCGCGGCCATCAGTTCGCGGCTCTGGGCGATGGCCCATTCGGTGCCCACCTCGCGCACGTCGTCCGGATGCGCCTTCGCCTCGCGCACCAGCTCTTCGGGCAGCTCCACACCGAATGTTTCGGGGAGGATCTCCAGGTGGCGGAGCGTCGAGATGGGCTTGATGCCGGGGATGATCGGCACCCCGATCCCCGCCTCGCGGCAGCGGCGCACGAAATCGAAGTATTTGCGGTTGTCGAAGAACATCTGTGTCACGACGTACTCGGCCCCGGCGTCGATCTTGTCCTTCAGCCGGATGATGTCCGAGGTGATGTCGCGGGCTTCGGCGTGCACCTCGGGATAGCCCGCCACGCCGATCGAGAATTTCGAGTGGTGGCACTCTTCGACCTCGCCGTCGATGAATTTTCCGCGGTTCATGTCCGCGATCTGCCTCACGAGGTCCACGGCGTGCGAGTGGCCCTGGGGGTGGGGCATGAAGCGTTTTTCGTTCTGCGACTTGTCGCCACGCAGCGCCAGCACGTTGTGCAGCCCGAGGAAGTCCATGTCGATGAGCGTGTCCTCGATGTCGTACTTCGACAGTCCGCCGCAGATCAGGTGCGGAACCACCTCCACGCCGTACCGGTGCTGGATGGCCGCCGAGATGCCGACCGTTCCGGGACGGCGCCGCACGACGTGCCATTCGATGCTTCCGTCCTCGCGCTCGGTCTCCTTGATCCCCTCGCGGTGGAACGTGATGTTGACATAGGCCGGGTCGAAGTCCATCAGCGGCTCCACGGCGGCGAATATCTTCTGCATGCCGTCCCCCTTGAGCGGCGGCAGCAGCTCGAAAGCGAAGCGCGTGCGCCCGGTGGCCACCGCTTCGTTGATGATCTCTACGACGTTCATACGTTGTTCGGTATAATCTTTTTCACATCTTCGGCCGTCATTCCGCGGCGGTCGGCATACTCCTCCAGCTGCTGTGCGTCGATCGTTCCGACCGAGAAATAGTCGGCGTCGGACAGCATCAGGCCGCACAGCGCCTCGCCGGGGTCGATCATCCAGTTCTCGGTCAGCCGCATGCCGGTCGTCACCTCGGCGGCCAGCAGGTCGAAAGCCTCGCGTTTGAGCGAGTGGTCGGGTGTCGCCGGGTAGCCGAACGCCATGCGGCGGCCCCGGTATTCGCCGCGGACGATCTGCTTCGGCGCGAGGGGTTCGCCCGTCTCGTAGCCCCACATCTGCCGCCGCACGAAAGTGTGCACGGCTTCGGCGAAGGCTTCCGTCAGCCGGTCGGCCAGCAGTTTGGCCATGATCGCCGAGTAGTCGTCGCCCTCGGCGCGGAATTTCTCCGTGAGTTCTTTCAGCCCGATGCCGGCCGTCACGGCGAAACAGCCGATCCAGTCGCCGGACGGAGCGATGAAGTCGGCCAGCGACCGGTTCTCCTGCCCGCGCGTCTGGTTGCGGAGCATCGGGAAGCGTTTTTCGCGGCCCCGGGTGTCCGTCACCCGGATGTCGTCGCCCTCGGAGCGCGCCGGGAAGATACCCACGACGCCTTGCAGCGTCAGCAGCCGCTCGTCGCGGATGCGGGCCAGCAGCGCCTGCGCATCGTCGAAGACCTTGCGGGCCTCGGCGCCCCGCTGGGGATGGTCGAGTATCTCGGGATAGCGTCCCTTGAGCCCCCACGCCGGGAAGAAGAAGTTCCAGTCGATGAACGGCTCGGCGTCGGCCACGTCGAAGTCCGGGAAGACCATGCGTCCCGTGTGGAGCGGTTTTACGGGATCGTGCGGCCGGATGCTCCGCCCCGCCTCGCGGGCCTCGGCGAGCGGCAGCAGGTCGCGTTCGCGCATTTTGCGGGCGTACTCTTCGCGCAGGGCCTGCTGATCGGCTTTTACCTTGTCGATGTAGGCGCCGCCGTCGGGACCCAGCAGCTGCGCGAGTATCTGGCTGTTGCTGCTGGCGTTCGCGGAGTGGATCACCGCACCCGAGTAGACCGGGGCGATCTTGACGGCCGTGTGGAGGTCCGAGGTCGTCGCGCCGCCGATGATGACCGGGATGCGCAGCGAGCGGCGTTCGAGTTCCTCGCAGACGTGGGCCATCTCGTCGAGCGACGGCGTGATCAGACCGCTCAGGCAGATACATTGCGCGCCCCACGCCACCGCCTCGTCAACGATGCGTTCCGATTCGACCATCACGCCCAGGTCCCGGATTTCATAGCCGTTGCAGGCCATCACGACCGCCACGATGTTCTTGCCGATGTCGTGCACGTCGCCTTTCACGGTGGCGATCAGCACTTTCCCGGCGTTGTGGGCCTGCGAGGCCGACCCTTGTTCGATGTAGGGCGTCAGGGCCGCCACGGCGCGTTTCATCACCCGGGCGGTCTTCACGACCTGGGGCAGGAACATCTTGCCCTCGCCGAACAGCGCTCCGACACGCTCCATCGCGGGCATCAGCAGGGTGTCGATCACGGCCATCGGAGTGCCCAGCGCCTCGTAACCCTCCAGCGCGTCCTGCTCGATATAATCCGCCACGCCTTTGAGCATCGCGTGGCCGATGCGCTCTTCGAGCGTCCCCGCACGCCATGCGTCGGGGGCCTGCGGGGCCGTTTCGGCCGTCTGCCGCACCTCCTGGGCGTATTCCGTGAGCCGCTCGGCGGCGTCGGCCCGGCGGCAGAGGATCACGTCCTCGACCCGCGCGAGCAGTTCGGGTTCGATCTCGCTGTACACGCGTAGCAGCTGCGGGTTGACGATGCCCATGTCCATTCCCGCGCGGATGGCGTGGTAGAGGAACGCCGAGTGCATCGCCTCGCGCACGGCGTTGTTGCCGCGGAAGGCGAACGAGAGGTTCGACACCCCGCCCGAAACCTTCGCGTGGGGCAGGTTCTCCTTGATCCAGCGCGTAGCGTCGATAAAGGCTTTGGCGTAGCCGTCGTGTTCGGGAATGCCCGTCGCCACGGCCAGCACGTTGGGGTCGAAAATGATGTCTTCGGGCGGAAATCCGTTGCCGGTCAACAGCTTGTAGGCCCTCTCCGCCACCTCGACCTTGCGTTCGCAGGTGTCGGCCTGCCCCCGTTCGTCGAAGAGCATCACCACGGCGGCCGCACCGAAGCGGTGTATCTCCGCGGCGCGGCGCAGGAACTCCGCCTCGCCCTCCTTGAGCGATATGGAGTTGACCACCGACTTGCCCTGCGTCGCTTCGAGTCCGGCTGCGAGCACCTCCCATTTCGACGAGTCGATCATCACCGGCACGCGGGCGATCTCGGGCTCCGAGGCCATCAGGTTGAGGAACGTGCGCATCGCCGCGGGACCGTCGATCAGCCCGTCGTCCATGCAGACATCGACGATCTGCGCCCCGGCATCGACCTGCGCACGGGCCACCGAAAGGGCCTCTTCGTAGTTGCCCTCGCGGATCAGCCGGGCGAATTTGGCCGATCCGGCGACGTTCGTGCGTTCGCCGATGTTGATGAAGTTGGCTTCGGGGACGATCCGCAGCGGCTCCAGACCGCTCAGCACCGTCGTATGGCGGGGTTCGGGAAGGGGTCGCGGGGCGTACTGCCCGGCGATCTTCGAGAGTTCGAAGATGTGTGCGGGCGTGGTGCCGCAGCATCCGCCCACGATGTTGACCAGTCCGCGCCGCAGGTACTCTCCGACATCCTCGGCGAACATTTCGGGCGTCTCGTCGTAGCCGCCCATGACGTTGGGAAGCCCGGCGTTGGGGTGTGCCGAGACGCGGGTTTCGGCCACCGCTGCCAGCCGTTCGAGGTAGGGCAGGAGCTGCCGGGCCCCGTAGGCGCAGTTGAGGCCGATGGAGAGCAGTTCGGCGTGCGACACCGAGGCGGTGAACGCCTCGACGGTCTGTCCCGAGAGGGTGCGGCCGCTGGCGTCGGCGAGCGTTCCCGAGACCATCACGGGAATCCTCCGCCCCAGCTTCGCGCAGAGCGTGTCGATGGCGTAGAGGGCCGCCTTGGCGTTGAGCGTGTCGAAGACGGTTTCCACCAGCAGGATGTCCGCGCCGCCATCCATGAGGCCCCGCGCCTGGTCCGTGTAGGCTTCGGCCAGTTGCGCGAAGGTCACTTCGCGGGCCGCGGGGTTCGCCACGTCGGCCGACATCGAAGCCGTGCGGTTCGTGGGGCCCATCGAGCCCACCACGAAGCGGGGTTTCTGCGGGTTGCGGGCCGTGAATTCATCCGCCGCACGGCGGGCCGTTTCGGCCGCGGCCTTCGAGATTTCGTAGGCCAGCCCCTCCATGCGGTAGTCGGCCAGCGACACGGCGTTGGCGTTGAACGAGTCGGTCTCGATGATGTCGGCTCCCGCTTGCAGGTATTTTTCGTGGATTTCGCGCACTACGTCGGGGCGCGTCAGCACAAGCAGGTCGTTGCACCCCTTCAGCTGCACGGGCCAGTCGCCGAAGCGTTCGCCGCGGTAGTCCTCCTCCTGCAATCCGTAGCCCTGGACCATCGTCCCGAAGCCGCCGTCGAGCAGCAGAATGCGTTTTTCCAGTTGTTCGTATAGCGTCGTTGCCATTTATCGCTCGATTAGTTCTATTTCGAAGAGTTTCGGCCAGTTCTTGCCCGTCACGAAGATCCGTTTTCCGGCGGCGTCGTAGGCGATGCCGTTGAGCACGTCGGTCGTCGGGGCGATCTCCTCCTCGGAAAGCAGTCCCGACAGGTCCGCGACTCCCTCCACGACGCCCGTCGCGGGATCGACGATCACGATCCGGTCGGTGGTGTAGACGTTGGCCCAGATCCGGTCCCCGATCCATTCCAGTTCGTTGAGGTAGTTGACCGGAGTCCCTTGGAAGGTCACCGTCACGCGCTTTTCGCGGCGGAACGTCGCGGGGTCCACCGTGTAGATGCTGGCCGTGCCGTCGGACATGTAGAGCTTCTCGCCGTCGGTCGTGAGGCCCCAGCCCTCGCCCGGATAGCGGTGGTCGCGGATTTTGCGCAACTTGCCGTCTTTCAGCGAATAGACGTGCGCCGTGTTCGACTGCCAGGTGAGCTGGAAGAGTTCGTCGCCCACGCGGGCGATCCCCTCGCCGAACTCCGAGCGGGGCAGACGTGCCAGCACGTCGGTCCTGCCGGTCTCGGGATCGACGGTCTGTATGCGCGATTCGCCGTATTGTCCCGTTCCCTCCCACAGCAGGCCGTCGTCGTAATACAGCCCCTGCGTGTAGGCTGTCGTCGAGTGGGGATAGGTCGCCGCGATGCGGTAGGTGTATGTCTTGGGCTGCACTTGTGCGACTGCCGGGGCCGTCTGCGCGGGGCGTTTGGAGCGCGCCACGGAGCCGCCGCATGCCGGGAGCAGCAGCAGGGAAAGCAGGAATATGAAGATCGTTTTCATCGTTCGGGACAAATATAGCCTACAAAGGTACGAAAAAAGCCGGATGGTTCCAAAACCGAATTGCGCACGGTTCGGCAAAACCTCCCGACTGATAAAAGGGTCGTTTACGATTTCAAAGATATGAAAAAGTCGGATGAGTCCAAAATTGAATGCCGTGCAGTTCGGCAAAACCTCCCGACTGATAAAAGGGTCGTTTACGATTTCAAAGATATGAAAAAGTCGAATGAGTCCAAAACTGAATGCCGTGCAGTTCGGTAAAACCTCCCGACTGATAAAAGGGTCGTTTACGACCCCAAAGGTACGAAAAAAGCCGGACGGTTCCAAAAAACCATAATTTCACCATATATAGAGAAATGTCTTGCCGGAAACGGAATAATTTCGTATCTTTGCCTCCCGATTCTGGGCGCAAAAACAAAGAATAACAAATATAATTCATTCATTATGAACATTGTAAGAGAACAACGCGGCGAGAATAACTCGCTGATCCGCGTGACTGTCGGCGAGGCCGATTACGGACAGGAGGTCGAGAAGGCCCTGCGCGAGTACAAGCGCAAGGCCAATATCCCCGGTTTCCGCCCGGGCATGGTGCCGATGGGGCTTGTCAAGAAGATGTACGGCAAGGGCGTCCTGGCCGAGCAGTCGTACCGCAAGGCGTCGAACGCCGCTTTCGAGTATCTCGAAAAGGAGAAGATCGACTACCTGGGCGACGTGATCCCCTCGGAGGAGCAGGGCGATTTCGATTTCGATTTCGATAACGCCACGGAGTTCGAATTCGTGTTCGAGATCGGCGAGGCTCCCGCCGTCAACCTGGAGCTCTCCGACAAGGATAAGCTGACTTACAGCAAGATCAAGGTGGACAAGAAGATGCACGACGACTACCGTTCGAACTACCTGCGCCGCTTCGGCCGCTTGGTGGACGCCGACAAGGTGACTTCGGACGAGGCGCTGACCGTGACGCTCGACAACGGCGAGATGAACGTGGCCGACGCCTACGTGGGTCTGATCTCGATGACGGACGAGGAGCGCAAGCCGTTCGTCGGCAAGAAGGTCGGCGCCAAGATGAAGGTCAATCTCAACGAACTCTACAAGAATCCCGCCCAGCGCGCCGCCTGCCTGCAAGTCAAGGAGAACGAACTGGAGGGCATCAACCCCGAATTCGAGCTGGAAATCACCAAGATCCGCAAGTTCGCCGAACCGGAGTTGAACGAGGAGTTCTTCAAGATGGCTTTCCCGCAGGGCGGAGTGACCGACGAGGCCGGGTTCGACAAGTTCATCGACGCTCAGATCGAAAGCGAGCTGCGCCGCGAGAGCGACTATCTCTTCACGATGCAGCTGCGTGACTACCTCGTCAAGAAAGCCGGGCTGAAGATGCCCGAGGCGTTCCTCAAACGCTGGCTCTACACCATCAACGAGGGCAAGTTCTCGATGGAGGACATCGAGAAGGATTTCGACCAGTTCCTGAAAATGTTCACCTGGAACTACCTCCAGAAGCATTTCATCAAGGCCGACAACCTCTCCGTGACGAAGGAGGAGGCATTGGCCGAGGCCAAGGCGCTGGCCGCCGCGCAGTTCGCGCAGTACGGCATGCCGTCGGCTCCGGACGAGATGCTGGCCGACTATGCCGGGAAGATTCTCGCGGACAAGGATCAGGGTCAGAAGATCTACGAGAAGCTCTACGAAGTGAAGGTCGTCGAGGATGTCAAATCGAAGATCAAGGTGACGGAAAAAGCCGTATCTGCCGACGATTTCGCTAAATTGGCCAAGGAGCTTTAGATTTAGCGGGATTTTGTGTATCTTTGGACTTTGCAGGCGTGATGTTTGCAAAGTCCTTTGTGCTTTGTGCCTGAAGAAGGCGTTCTTAGGGGCGGCAGGAGGCCCGCCCGCTTAAGAAGCGGATTTTAGAAGACGATGGGAAGCCGAGTGCTTACAGCCGGTTTTGCCCGCCCGCTTAAGAAGCGGGTTTTAGAGGGCGATGGGCGGTCAGGGTGCTGTAACCGGTTTTGCCCGCTCCCGACGGATGAATGAAAAGTAAACAGATACAACTATGTCAGAATTTGAAAAATACGCACGGAACCACTGCGGTATCAGCTCGCTGAAACTGCACGATTTCCAGTCGATAAGCTCGGCCTACGTGTCGCCGACGATCATCGAGGAACGCCAGCTGAACATCGCTACGATGGATGTCTTCTCGCGTCTGATGATGGACCGCATCATCTTCCTCGGCGCACCGATCTACGACGATGCGGCCAACATCATCCAGGCCCAGCTGCTGTTCCTCGAATCGGTCGATCCCGACAAGGACATCCAGATCTACATCAACTCGCCCGGCGGATCGGTTTCGGCCGGACTGGGCATCTACGACACGATGCAGCTGGTGAACTCCGACGTGGCGACCATCTGCACGGGCCTCGCGGCCTCGATGGGCGCCGTGCTGCTCACGGCGGGCGCCAAGGGCAAGCGTTCGGCGCTGCCGCACTCGCGGGTGATGATCCATCAGCCGCTGGGCGGTGCCCAGGGGCAGGCTTCGGACATCGAGATCACGGCGCGCGAGATCATGAAGACCAAGCGCGAGCTGTACGAGATTCTCGCGGCCCATTCGGGCGTCTCGGTGAAGAAGATCGAGAAGGACGCCGACCGCGACTACTGGCTTTCGGCCCGCGAGGCCAAGGACTACGGCCTGATCGACGAGGTGCTCTCCAAACGCGAAAAGTAAACCGCATGGCACAGAAGAACAATCATAAGAACGGCGGCGACTGCTGCTCGTTCTGCGGCGCCAAGCGCTCGGACGTGGAGATCATGTTCCAGGGTGCGGACGGCGCCAATATCTGCAACAAATGTATCGAGAATGGCTATAAGATCATCGTTGACAACGACATCGCCACCGAACAGCGCCGCCGGGGAACGGCGGCTCCGCTGAAGATGGAGGAGCTGTTGAAACCGGCGCAGATCAAGGAGTTCCTCGATCAGTACGTCATCGGGCAGGATGCCGCCAAACGCTATATGTCGGTGGCGGTCTACAACCACTACAAGCGGCTGTTGTACGCCCCGAAGGAGGACGAAGTGGAGATCGACAAGTCGAATATCGTGCTGGTGGGTCCGACGGGCACGGGCAAGACGCTGATGGCCCGCACGATCGCCAAGCTGCTGAAGGTGCCCTTCACGATCGTCGATGCGACGGTCCTGACCGAAGCGGGCTACGTGGGCGAGGATGTCGAGAGCATCCTTTCGCGGTTGTTGCAGGTCGCCGACTACAACGTCGAGCAGGCCGAGCGCGGCATCGTCTTCATCGACGAGATCGACAAGATCGCCCGCAAGGGCGACAACCCCTCGATCACGCGCGACGTGTCGGGCGAAGGCGTGCAGCAGGCCCTGCTGAAGATCCTCGAAGGGACGGTGGTCAACGTTCCGCCGCAGGGCGGGCGCAAGCACCCCGAACAGAAATTCATTCAGGTCGATACGCGCAACATTCTCTTCATTTGCGGTGGCGCCTTCGACGGCATCGAGAAGAAGATCGCCCAGCGGCTGAACACCCGGGCGATGGGTTACGGGCGTCTGAATGCCGATCCCGTGGACCGTTCGAATCTGATGCAGTATGTCACGCCGCAGGATTTGAAGTCGTTCGGGCTGATCCCCGAGCTGGTGGGGCGTCTCCCGGTGCTGACCTACATGCAGCCGCTGGAGCGCGCCGCGCTGCGGTCGATCCTCACCGAGCCGAAGAACGCCATCGTCAAGCAGTACAAGCGGCTGTTCGAGCTGGACGGCGTGAAGCTCTCGTTCGACGACGAGGCGCTGGACTACATCGTTGACAAGGCCGTCGAGTTCAAACTCGGGGCCCGCGGTCTGCGTTCGATCTGCGAGGCGATCATGATGGACACGATGTTCGACATCCCTTCGACCGACACCCGGAAATTCACCGTCACTTTGTCTTATGCAAAGAAAAAGATAGAAAAAGCAAATATTTTGGAGCTAAAACAAGTCGGATAGCTTCTTTTTGATTACCTTTACCGGGAAGATTCTGAAATAAAAAATAAAAACACTAATCCATGTCAACAACGAACTCGAAACTGACGCGCGTAGCCGACAACATCCGCATCCTGTCGGCTGCAATGGTCGAAAAGGCGAAGTCGGGCCACCCCGGCGGCGCTATGGGCGGTGCCGATTTCATCACGGTGCTCTTCGCGGAATTCCTGCGCTACGATCCCGACAATATGACTTATCCCTACCGAGACCGCTTCTTCCTCGACCCGGGCCACATGTCGCCGATGCTCTATTCGACGCTGGCGCTGGCGGGGCATTATTCGACCGAGGATTTGCAGTCGCTGCGCCAGTGGGGCAGCGTGACGCCGGGCCACCCCGAGGTGGACGTGCTGCGCGGCGTGGAGAACACCTCGGGCCCGCTGGGGCAGGGGCACGCTATGGCTTTGGGCGCCGCCATCGCGGAGCGTTTCATGGCCGCGCGCTTCGGCGAGTGGATGGCGCACAAGACCTATGCCTATATTTCGGACGGTGCCGTCGAGGAGGAGATCTCGCAGGGTGTGGGCCGCATCGCCGGCCATCTGGGCCTGTCGAACTTCGTGATGTACTACGACTCGAACAACATCCAGCTCTCGACGAAGGTCGATGAGGTGATGACTGAGAACGTGGCCATGAAATACGAGGCATGGGGTTGGAACGTGCTGTCGATCGACGGACACAACATCAACGAGATCCGCGAGGCGCTCGTCGCCGCCGAGAGCGAGACGGAGCGTCCGACGCTCATCATCGGCCGTACGGTCATGGGCAAGGGCGCCAAAGGTCCCGCCGGGGAGAATTTCGAGAACAAAGTTTCGACCCACGGCCAGCCGCTGACAGCCGCCGGAGCCGATTTCGCCGCTACGGTGAAGAATCTGGGCGGCGATCCGGAGAATCCGTTCGCCATCTTCGAGGAGAGCCGCGAGGTCTTCGCCGAGCGCCGCGAGGCATTGAAGGAGTGGGCCGCCAAGCAGGCCGCCATCGAGAAGTCGTGGCGGACCGAGCACAAGGACCTGGCGCGCAAGCTTGACGATTTCCTTTCGGGCAAACTTCCCGAGATCGACTATAAGTCCGTCGAGGTGAAGGCCGGGGTGGCCACGCGCGCCGCTTCGGCTGCGGTGCTGGGCGTCTACGCCGAGAAGATCGACAACATGATCGTCGCTTCGGCCGACCTGTCGAACTCGGACAAGACCGACGGATTTCTGAAGAAGACCAAGGCGTTCACGAAGGGCGATTTCTCCGGTAAATTCTTCCAGGCGGGCGTCTCGGAGCTGACGATGGCCTGCGTGATGAACGGCATGGCGTTGCACGGCGGCGTGATCCCCGTCTGCGGCACGTTCTTCGTCTTCTCGGACTACATGAAGCCGGCCGTGCGCCTCTCGGCGCTGATGCGTCTGCACGTGATCTATGTCTGGACGCACGACTCGTTCCGCGTGGGCGAGGACGGTCCTACGCATCAGCCCGTGGAGCATGAAGCGCAGATCCGCCTGATGGAGCATCTGAAAAACCACCACGGCGAGCGTTCGATGGTCGTGCTGCGTCCGGCCGACGGCGAAGAGACCGTCATGGCGTGGAAACTGGCCGTCGAGGAGCACCGCCCCGTGGCGCTGGTCCTCTCGCGTCAGAACATCAAGAACCTGCCGACGCTGGGCGACAGCCGCCGCGAGGAGGCCGCACAGGTCGCCAAGGGCGGTTATGTGGTGATGGACGCCGCCAAACCCGCCGTGGTGCTGGTCGCCACGGGTTCGGAGGTCTCGACGCTGGTCGAAGGCGCCGAACTGCTGGCTGCGGAGGGTATTCCGGTCCGCGTGGTGAGCGTTCCGAGCGAGGGACTGTTCCGTGACCAGCCCAAATCGTACCAGGAGAGCGTGTTGCCCGTAGGCGTTGCGCGCTACGGCATGACCTCGGGGCTGCCGATCAACCTGCTGGGCCTCGTGGGCGAGAAGGGAACGATTCACGGTCTGGACCATTTCGGCTACTCGGCGCCCTACACGGTGCTCGACGAGAAGTTCGGCTACAACGGGGCTACCGTCGCCGCCGAAGTAAAGAAAATGCTCGGGAAATAGCTGTCATTGACAGACCTTCGGCGGCAACGATTTTTAGTCGCCGCCGAAGTGAAGAAGATGCTCGGGAAATAGCTGTCATTGGCAGACCTTCGGCGGCAACGATTTTTAGTCGCCGCCGAAGTGAAGAAAATGCTCGGGAAATAGTTGTCATTGACAGACCTTCGGCGGCAACGATTTTTAGTCGCCGCCGAAGTGAAGAAGATGCTCGGGAAATAGTTGTCATTGACAGACCTTCGGCGGCAACGATTTTTAGTCGCCGCCGAAGTGAAGAAGATGCTCGGCAAGTAATACCTATTTATATATTGTGCAGAAGCCACCGCGTTGAGCGGTGGCTTTTGTTTTGCAGATTCCGAAATTATGCCTATCTTTGCAGTCCCGTCTGTCAAGCGGGGAATGTGGAAAGATTTGACTGATTGCAAACCACAATAAAAAATCGCTAAAACAGCACGTTTTTTATTCCCAAGCAGCCAATTTTTCCCATTTTATACGTTTAACCATTAAAAAATGTATGAAAATGGGCTTTTTATTTACATCGGAGTCGGTGTCCGAAGGGCACCCCGATAAGGTCTCGGACCAGATTTCCGACGCAATCCTCGACGAATTCCTGCGCCGCGACGCCAACTCGAAAGTCGCCTGCGAAACGCTCTGCACCACGGGCCTCGTGGTCGTGGCCGGCGAAGTGCGTTCGGACGCCTATGTCGATGTGCAGGGCGTGGCGCGCCGCGTGATCGAGCGCATCGGCTACACCAAGAGCGAATACCAGTTCGACTGCAATTCGTGCGGCATTCTGTCGGCCATCCACGAACAGTCGTCGGACATCAATCAGGGCGTCGTCCGCGAGGCCGAGGAGGAGCAGGGCGCCGGCGATCAGGGCATCATGTTCGGTTATGCCTGCAACGAGACCCGCGAGATGATGCCTGCGACGCTGATCCTCTCGCACGTGATTCTGAAAGAGCTGGCCGTCATCCGCCGCGAAGGCAAGGTGATGACCTACCTGCGCCCCGACTCGAAGTCGCAGGTGACGATGGAGTACGACGAGACGACGAACAAGCCGCTGCGCGTGCATACGATCGTGGTTTCGACGCAGCACGACGAGTTCATCCTCCCGGGCGAGGGCCGCTCGGAGAAGGAGGCGGAGCGGCAGATGCAGGAGAAGATCCGCGAGGACGTGCGCACGATCCTGATCCCGCGCGTCAAGGCGCGTCTGGAGCGTGCCGGAGACCAGCTCGCGGAGCTGATCGGCGACGACTACATCCTGCACGTGAATCCCACGGGCAAGTTCGTGATCGGAGGCCCCCACGGGGATACGGGCCTCACGGGCCGCAAGATCATCGTCGATACCTACGGCGGGCGCGGCGCGCACGGCGGCGGCGCCTTCTCGGGCAAGGACTCTTCGAAGGTGGACCGTTCGGCGGCCTATGCCGCGCGGCACATCGCCAAGAACCTCGTGGCGGCGGGCGTCGCCGACCAGATTCTGGTGGAGCTGTCGTATGCCATCGGCATCGCCGAGCCGCTGTCGATCTATGTCGATACCTACAATTCGCCCCGTCCCGAGGCGTTGAAGGGCATGACCGACGGGGAGATCGCCCGCCGCATCGGCAAACTCTTCGACCTGCGCCCCGCGGCCATCGTGAAGCGCTTCGGACTGAAAAATCCGATCTTCGAGGCCACGGCCTCCTACGGACATTTCGGCAACCGGCCCTACACCCGGACCGAGAAAGTCTGGGAGAACGGCGCGGAGATCGAGCGCGAGATCGAGTTCTTCGGCTGGGAGAAACTCGACGCCGTGGAGCAGATCCGGAAGGAATTCGGACTTTGACGGACGAATGTGTTGAAAAATCGGGATGTCCGGCGCGGATGTCCCGATTTTTGTGTGAAAATGACATACTAACCGGGCGTTATTGTGCGTTTGTCCTACGAATTTGAAATCTAAACGTACGGCTTATGCAATGAAGTTGCCTCCGATTAATAGAACTTAACACTTTAATTCATTATGAAAAAGGCATTTTTGATTTTAGGAATAGTCGCCGTGTCGGCCGCAGCCGGCGGACTTACGGCGTGGACCGTTGCGGGCGACCGCAGTGATTCGGTACGATATGTCGAGCGCGAGGTGGAACGCACTCCCGCGCTGGGCGCACAGTTCACCTCCTACCAGGCCGATCAGTATCCCGACCTGACCTATGCCGCCGAGAATGCGGTGAAAGCCGTCGTGAACATCGAGGCTATCCAGCAGGTCGAGATGCCCCAGCGCCGGGGCGGTTACGACCCGTTCCTGGAGTTCTTCGGCATTCCGCAGGACTACGGCCGCGGCGACGGGCGTCCGCAGTACCGCGAACAGCGCGCGGGCGGTTCGGGCGTCATTATTTCGGGGGACGGCTACATCGTCACGAACAACCACGTGGTGGACGGCGCCTCGAAACTCAAGGTGAAGCTCAACGACGGCCGTTCGTTCGATGCCAAACTCATCGGCAAGGACTCGGCGACGGACCTCGCCCTGCTGAAGATCGAGGCCGAGGGGCTCCCGACGCTGGCTTTCGGATCGTCCGACGCCCTGCGTCTGGGCGAGTGGGTGTTGGCGATCGGTTCGCCGTTCGACCTGCAATCGACCATCACGGCCGGTATCGTGAGCGCCAAGGCGCGTCAGCTGGGCGTCATTCCCAATGACTTCCGCATCGAGGCGTTCATCCAGACCGACGCGGCGGTGAACCCCGGCAACTCGGGCGGTGCGCTGGTCAACACGCACGGCGAGCTGGTGGGCATCAACACGCTCATCAAGTCGCAGACGGGCAGCTATGTGGGCTATTCGTTCGCCATTCCCGAGTCGATCGTCAAGAAGGTCGTGATGGACCTCAAGGAGTTCGGCGTCGTGCAGCGCGCGCTGCTGGGCATCCAGTTCCGCGTCGTGGATCAGGACTTCCTCGACGAGGAGGGCAAGGAGCTCGGCATCAAGGAGCTCGGCGGGGCCTACGTGGCCGGTGTGATCGAGGGCGGTTCGGCCTCGGAGGCCGGAATCCGCAAGGGCGACATCATTCTCGACATCGACGGCGTGAAAGTCACCGATCCCTCGACGCTCCAGGAGCAGGTCGCCAAGCGCCGGCCCAACGATACGGTGAAATTGTCGGTAAAAAGAGACGGCAAGGTGAAACAATTTGACGTTACTTTGCGTAATAAGGCAGGTAAAACGGAATTGGTTACCAAGGAGGATGTCGATGTGGTCGAGGCCCTCGGAGGTAAGTTCGCCGATGCGGGCGCCAAACTGTGCCGCGAGCTCGACATCAAGGGCGGCGTACAGGTGGTCGGCATCAAGGCCGACGGAATTCTGGCCCGCGCCCGTGTCAAGCAGGGATTTGTAATTACTCACATCAACGACCGTCCGGTCTATTCGCTCAACGACATGCAGCGGATGACGGAGAAGGTCACGGCGATCGACGGCGTCTATCCCAACGGACGCTCGGCAAGCTATACGCTGGTGGAGTAGGTACGCGGACCCGGGCGGGTTGTGCAGAGAGATAATTTTTTAGGTAGTTAGAGATATGCGTCAATTAAAGATCACAAAGTCCATCACCAACCGCGAAAGCGCCTCGCTGGACAAGTACTTGCAGGAAATCGGCAAGGAGGAGCTCATCACGGTCGAGGAGGAGGTGGAACTCGCCCAGCGAATCAAGAAAGGAGACCAGGAAGCGCTCGAAAAGCTCACCAAAGCCAACCTGCGCTTCGTGGTGTCCGTGGCCAAACAATACCAGAATCAGGGACTGAGCCTCCCGGACCTGATCAACGAGGGCAACCTCGGACTGATCAAGGCCGCCGAGAAGTTCGACGAAACCCGCGGTTTCAAGTTCATCTCCTACGCCGTGTGGTGGATTCGCCAGTCGATCCTTCAGGCGTTGGCCGAGCAGTCGCGCATCGTGCGCCTGCCGCTGAACCAGGTGGGGTCGCTGAACAAGATCAACAAGGCGTTCGCCCGCTTCGAACAGGAGCACGAGCGCACGCCGTCGCCCGAGGAGCTGGCCACGGAGCTGGAACTCCCGAAGGAGAAGGTCACCGACACGCTGCGTGTCGCCGGCCGCCACGTTTCGGTGGACGCTCCGTTCGCCGACGGCGAGGACAATTCGCTGCTCGACGTGCTGGTGAATCCCGATTCGCCCAACGCCGACCGCGGGCTGATCAACGAGTCGTTATCGACGGAGGTGGACCGTGCGCTGGAGACCCTGACGGAGCGTGAGCGCGACATCATCAAGTATTTCTTCGGCATCGGCACCTCGGAGATGACCCTCGAGGAGATCGGCGAGAAGTTCGACCTGACGCGTGAGCGTGTGCGTCAGATCAAGGAGAAGGCCATCCGCCGCCTCCGCCACTCGTCGCGGTCGAAGCTGCTGAAATCCTATCTGGGATAGGGAGTCCCGCAGTCCGTAAAAAATCCCGGCCTCGCTCATTGCGAGGCCGGGATTTTTGTGTTCCGGGAGGTTACCACACGATCGGCTCCTTGCCCACGGAGCGGAGGTATTCGTTGGCGCGCGAGAAGTGGCGGCAGCCGAAGAATCCCCGGTAGACCGACAACGGCGAGGGGTGCACGGCCTTGAGGATCAGGTTCTGTCCGGGATCGGCGATGGCGCCTTTCCGCTGGGCGTAGCTGCCCCAGAGCATGTAGACGATGTGCTGTTTGCGTTCGGCGATGGCGCGGACCACGGCGTCGGTGAAGGTCTCCCAGCCGTGCCCGGCATGCGAGGCCGCCTCGTGGGCGCGGACCGTCAGCACGGCGTTGAGCAGCAGCACCCCCTGCTCGGCCCAGCGGTCGAGGTTGCCCGTCGGGGGGATGGGCGTGCCGGTGTCGTCGGCGACCTCCTTGAAGATGTTTTGCAGCGAGGGCGGGAAGGGAACGCCGTCGGCGACCGAGAAACAGAGTCCGTTGGCCTGTCCGGGACCGTGATAGGGGTCCTGGCCGATGACGACCACTTTCAGCTTTTCGAACGGGCATTTGTCGAAGGCCCGGAAAATGTTGCTGCCGCGGGGAAAGATGCGCCGCGAGGCGTACTCCTGCCGTACGAACTCCGTAAGGGCGGCGAAATAGGGTTTCTCGAATTCGGGGGCGAGGATCTCTTTCCAGTCGGGTGCGATCTTTACATCCATGATATTTCGGAATATGAGTTGTTTTCGTTTGCGCAGGATTACCGGAGTTGCCGTTCGGCTTCGCTGTCCTTCTCCGTTTCGTCGTCTCCCTCCCAGTCGAACCACGGGAAGTCGCGGCGGTCGCCGAGCGAGAAACGGGTGTAGGTGATCGGAAGCCCCATGCCGAGGAACCGCTCCTCGTAGGCGGTCTTGATCGAGAGCACCTCGTCGGCGCGGCCCGTGCCGTAGATGTCCGGTTCGGAGACCTCGCAGGGAAGCCCGAAGCGGCGGATCACCTCGGCGGTGTAGGCGTAGAGGTGTTTGGAGTCGGTTTTGAGGTTGATGGCTCCGCCCGCCTGGAGCAGTCCGGCGTAGTAGGCCAGATAGACGGGCGAGGTGAGCCGCTTGCGGGCCCGGCGCGTTTTGAGCTGCGGATCGGGGAAGGTGATCCAGATCTCGGCGACCTCGCCTTCGGCGAACAGCGCGTTGATGAACTCGATGCGGGTGCGCAGGAAGCCCACGTTGGGCATCTTGCGGTCGGTGGCGGTGCGGGCGCCCCGCCACATGCGGGCCCCCTTGATGTCGATGCCGATGTAGTTGCGCATCGGGTCGCGTTCGGCCAGCGCCACGGTGTATTCGCCCTTGCCGCACCCCAGTTCCAGCACGATGGGGTTGTCGTTGCGGAAGAAGTCGCGGCGCCAGTTCCCTTTCAGCGGGTGGTCGCGGCGGAACACCTCGTCGAATTCGGGTTGTACGAAACATTCGAAACCGAGGTTCTCGCGGAACCTCCGGAGCTTGTCTTTGCCCATATTGCGTATCTATTCGCTCTTTGTCAGGTTAATGCCCACGGCTTCGACCCCGCGGACGGGGCGTGTCGGCGTGAGGATGCAGCGGTAGTCGCCCTGCTGCGCGAACCGCATGTGGATGCGGTAGGGGACGACTATTTCGCGCATCAGCGGTGTCGGGCGGCTCTCTCCGCGGGGGATGACCAGCCGGAAAGGCTCCTCGAAGCGGAGCGAATCGGGCGTCACGGTGGCGATGCGGAGCGTCAGCGTATCTTCGGCGAAGCGGTCGTTGCAGCGCAGAAACACCTTCGCGTCGCGCAGGGTCACGGTGTCGGCATTCGGCAGGAGGATTTCGGTGCCCAGCTCCCAGCGGAACGGATCGACATCCGTGGCCGCCGACTGGTGGGGCGAAACGCACCCTCCGGCCAGCAGTGCGGCCGTCGCGGCCGCGGCGATATGCCGTGCCGAAGCCCTCACGCGCCTATTGGTTTTGGGGCGATCCGCCGTTGTTGCCGCCGTTGCCGCCGTTGCCGCCGTTCCCGCCGTTGCCGCCGTTCCCGCCGTTGTTCCCGTTATTGCCGCCTCCGTTGCCTCCGCTGCCGCGGCGGCGCCGGTTGTTGCGGTTCCGGTTGCCGTTGTTCTCGCGGGGAGCGTTGCCGCCGCCCTCGGAATTGTTGTTGCGCGGCCGTTCGCCGCCGTTGTTCGGACGCTGCTGACGCCGCTGTTCGGGGCGTCCCTGCTGACCTTCGCGGGGCGTGCGGGCCTCTCCCGAAGCCTCCCGGCGTTCGTTTCCGCCGCCGTTCTGCTGCGGACGGTCGCCGCCGCGGCCCTTGTTGTTGCGGCCTCCGCGCTTGTTGCGGCGCTTGGCCTGGTCGAAACGGGTGATACTGTCCTCCTCGGAACGGTAGGTCGGCTCCTCGACCGTCGGGCGGATGTCGTCGGCGTGTTGCAGCTGCTCGACCTTCTTGCCCTGACGGTTCAGCGCCAGAATCTCCCGCACGCGCGATATGGGCAGCGTGACGACGTTGGCCATCGTGTCTTTCGACGACGAGAAGGTCATCGTGCCGGCCAGCACGTCGCTCTTGACGAGGAACCACTCCCCTTCGACGGCCTGCAACGGCTCGCGCAGCCGCGGGAACTCCTTGCGGGCATCGACGTAGGTGTCGTATTCGTACATCATGCAGCATTTGAGCTTCGAGCACTGCCCGGCCAGCTTCTGGGGATTGAGCGAGATGTCCTGCACGCGCGCGGCGCCCGTGGTGACGCTCGAAAAGCTCGACATCCACGACGCGCAGCACAGTTCGCGGCCGCAGGCGCCCAGTCCGCCGATGCGTCCGGCTTCCTGGCGGGCGCCGATCTGCTTCATCTCGATGCGGATGTGGAACCGCTCGGCGAAGACCTTGATCAGCTCGCGGAAATCGACGCGCTCGTCGGCGATGTAGTAGAAGATGGCCTTGATCTTGTCGCCCTGATACTCCACGTCGCCGATTTTCATGTTCAGTCCCATGTCGGCGGCGATCTGGCGCGAGGCGATCATCGTTTCGTGCTCCAGGGCGATGGCCTCCTGCCACTTTTCGATGTCGTAGGGCTTGGCCTTGCGGTAGATCTTGCGGTATTCGCCGTTGAAGGGGTTGAAGCCCGTGCGGCGCATCTGCCGCGCCACGAGGTCGCCCGTGAGCGACACGATGCCGATGTCGTGGCCCGGCGATGCCTCGACGGCCACGATGTCGCCCCGTTTGAGGGGCAGCTTGTTGACATTCTGGTAGAACGAGCGGCGGGTGTTCTTGAAGCGCACCTCGACGATGTCGGTCGGCACGTTGACCGGATACTCGTCGAGCCAGGGGGTTTCGTGGAGCTTGAAGCAGCCGTCGCAGAGCCTGGCCTCGCTCTCCGAGCCGCAGTCGCAGAAGGCGCATCCGCGGCCCACTTCGGGTTTGCAGGCGCCTGTATGTTGTTTTTCGCTATCCATTGACGGGTATAATTTGCGTAAAGATACGAATAATCAATTAAAAGTTAAAAATTAAAAATTAAAAATCGAGAGGATTGCCATTCGAAATATCCCCGAAGATGCCCGCCCCGATTTTTAATTCTTAATTGCCGCTTGCATACAAGCGGCGAATGCTGCGGCGGATGCGCAGGATCATCATCACGGCGGCGGCCGAGAGTCCGAACGAGAAGCCCAGGAAGAGCCCCGAAGGGCCCATGCCCATCGTGAAGCCGAAGAGGTAGCCCACCGGGAGGTTCAGCAGCCAGTACGACACGAAGGCGATCGGCATGATGATCTTCACGTCCTGAATACCCCGCAGAATGCCCACCGAGACGTTCTGGATGCCGTCCGAAAGCTGGTACAGCGCGGCGAAGACCATCAGCTGCGAGGCGATGGCGATCACCTCGGCGTTGGTGGTGAAGAGCGTCGGGATGACGTTGCGCATCGTGATGAAGACGATGGCCGCGAAGGCGTTCCACGCCAGCACGAGGTGGTACGACGCCTTGGCCGCCAGCGACAGTTCGCCGATGTTGCGTGCTCCGTAGCAGTGCGACACGCGGATGGTGGTGGCCGCGCCGATCGACATGACGATCATAAAGGCGCAGTTGCCGATGGTCGTGGCGATCTGGTTGGCGCTCATGGTCTCCTTGTCGAACCACCCCATCATGATCCCCGTGCCGACGAAGGCCGAGGCTTCGAGGAACATTTGCAGCGAGATCGGAAGCCCCATGTGCAGCAGCCGTTTGACCGTGGCCCACGAGTAGTTGCGGGGCGAGAATCCGTCGAGGTAAGCGCGGTATTTGTGGCGGCTGTAAAAGTAGCCGATCATCCCGATCGGGGCGATGATGCGCGACAGCAGCGTGCCGAGGCCCGCGCCTTCGGCGCCCATCTCGGGGAATCCGTAGCGGCCGTAGATGAAGACCCAGTTGAAGCCGATGTTGGCCAGGTTGGCGACGATCGTGACCGCCATTTCGACTTTCGTGTTGCCCACGCCTTCGAGGAACTGTTTGAAGGTGAAGAACAGCATGATGAAAGGCATGCTGTAAACCAGCATCTTGTAGTAGGGGATGGCCATATCGACCACTTCGGCGGGCTGGCCGAGATGGTAGAGCAGCGGGATGGCGGCATACTGCACGACGGCCATCGTCAGGCCGAGCAGTCCGTAGAAGAGGATGCCGTTTTGCAGCAGGCCCGCCGATTTCTCGCGGTCGCCCTGGGCGTAGAGTTCGCCCACGAGGGGCGTCATGCCGAGTGCGATGCCGACGGCGGCGATGAAGAGGATGAAGAAGACCGCGCCGCCGAACGACACGGCAGCCAGCGGCGTGGGGTCGTCTCCGCCGTAGCGGCCGACCATAAGGTTGTCGGCGAACTGCGTCAGGATCTGGCCCAGTTGCGTGAGCACCACGGGCAGCGCCAGCCGCAGGTTGGCCTTGTATTGGTCTTTGTATGTTGCGAATTTGTACATAGGTGCGCAAAGGTACGAATTTTGGCGCGAAATACAGCGCCGCTCCCTGCCGGGGCGGCAAAAATCGCCGGGAATGCCGTCCGGAACGATGCTTTTGCTGCGGCCAAAGAGAGCCGCAGAAAAATCCCCGCAGGATGCAGAACGGCATCCCGCGGGGATTTCGGTAAGAGGTGCGCCGGGCTTACGCCACGCGCAGCTTCACGCCGTGGGCCTTGTCCGACTCCACGACCACGGTGTCGCCCTCGTGGAGTTTGCCGTCGATGATCAGCGACGAAAGCGGTTCTTCGACGTTGTCCATCAGCGTCCGTTTCAGCGAGCGGACTCCGTAGCGCGATTCGTAGCCCATGGCCGCCAGGCGGCGTTTGGCCCCTTCAGTGATCTTCACCTTGTAGCCCAGCTTCTTCGTGCGGTTGAGCAATCCCTGCAACTCCAGCTCGATGATCCGTTCCACGTCGGCGATTTCCAGCGTGCGGAACAGGATGATGTCGTCGATGCGGTTCAGGAACTCCGGGGCGAAGGTCTGCTCCAGCGCCTTGCGGTATTCGCTCTGGGGCGTCCGGTCGGCCACGGCGCTCTTCGAAGTGGTGCTGTAACCCACATGCACCGATTTCTGGATCACGGCTCGCGAACCCACGTTCGAGGTCATGATGATGATCGTGTTGCGGAAATCGACCCTGCGTCCCGAGCCGTCGGTGAGGTGCCCCTCGTCGAAGATCTGCAACATGGTGTTGAAGACCTCGGGATGGGCCTTTTCGATCTCGTCGAAGAGCACCACGGCGTAGGGCTGACGACGCACGGCCTCCGTTAACTGGCCTCCTTCGCCGTAACCGACGTATCCGGGGGGCGAGCCGATCAGGCGCGCCACGTTGTGTTTCTCGCTGTATTCGCTCATGTCGATCCGGATCAGTCCGCGGTGTTCGTCGAACAGCCATTTCGACACCTCCTTGGCCAGCAGCGTCTTGCCTACGCCCGTGGGACCCACGAAGAGGAAGACCCCGATGGGGCGGTTCTCGTCTTTCAGACCCGCGCGGGAGCGCCGGATCGTGCGCGAGATCTTCTCCACGGCCTCCTGCTGCCCCACCACGCGCCGGGCGAGGTGGTCGCGCAGGGTTTGCAGACGGGCCATTTCGCCGCTCGAAACCCGCTCGGCCGGGATGCCCGTCATCGCCGTGATGACCTGCTGGATGTGCTCCGCGGTGATCTCCACGGGGTTGTTTTCCAGCGAGCGTTTCCATTCGGCGCTGGTTTCGCCCAGCTTCGAGCGCAGCGCGATTTCGCGCATGCGGGCCGAGGCGGCCTTTTCGTAGACCAGCGCTTCGATCGCTTCGCGGCGTTCGCGCTTGGCTTCGCAGAGTGCCGTCTTCATGGCTTGCAGCTCCTCGGGTTCGCGCGCCGATTGCAGGTGGGCCCGCGATCCGGCCTCGTCCATGACATCGATGGCCTTGTCGGGGAAGTAGCGGTCGGTGATGTAGCGTCCGGTGAGGTTCACGCAGGCTTGCAACGCCTCCTCGGTGTAGTGCACCTTGTGGTAGCGCTCGTAGTGGGGGGCGA
The DNA here is from genome assembly GCF_040095975.1 of Alistipes intestinihominis. Taxonomy (NCBI): domain Bacteria; kingdom Pseudomonadati; phylum Bacteroidota; class Bacteroidia; order Bacteroidales; family Rikenellaceae; genus Alistipes; species Alistipes intestinihominis. Next base: position 85,108 of record NZ_JBBMFL010000009.1, on the reverse strand, counting down.
TGTTGCGCAGGATCTGGAGCGTCTGCTCGGGCGTTGTGGGCTCGATCACCACCTTCTGGAAACGGCGTTCCAGCGCCGAGTCGCTTTCGATGTTCTCGCGGTACTCGTCGAGCGTCGTCGCGCCGATGGTTTGCAGTTCACCGCGCGCCAGGGCCGGTTTGAGGATGTTGGCCGTGTCGAGGCTGCCTTGCGTGGAGCCCGCGCCGACGATGGTGTGGATCTCGTCGATGAAGATGATCGTATCCTTGGCCTTGCGCAGTTCGTCGATCAGCTGCTGCATGCGCTCCTCGAACTCGCCGCGGAACTTCGTGCCCGCCACGAGCGACGAGACATCGAGCGAGAAGAGCGTCTTGTCGGCGATGGTGTAGGGCACCTCGCCGCGCGCCATGCGCAGCGCCAGCCCCTCGACGATGGCGCTTTTGCCCACGCCGGCTTCGCCGATCAGGATCGGGTTGTTCTTCTTGCGGCGCGAAAGGATCTGCACCACGCGCTCGATCTCCTGCTCGCGGCCCACGACCGGGTCGATCTTGCCCTCGCGGGCCAGCCGCGTGAGGTTCACACCGAATTTGTCCAGCAGGTGTTCCGACTCCTTTCCGGCGGATTTGTTCTCCTCGCCGAAGTCGAGCATGTGGACCTGTATTTCGGAGCGGAAGTCGTCGCCCACGGAGAACTTTTGCAGCTCTTCGGCGACGATCTCCGGCGTCACATGGTACATTTCCAGCACGCGCGACGTGGCGGTCGTGCGGTCCTTGATGACGGCCAGCAGCGCGTGGGCGGTCGAGACGCTCCGGACAGCCCCCGATGTGGCGAGCAGCTCCTCGGTGAAATCCCGGAAGAAGGTCTCCGGCGAGAGGGACTCCTGCGGTTTGACGGTGATTATCTCGCGTTCGATGCGCAGGCGTACCTGGTAGAGCTCCCAGTCCTTGAGACGGGAGGACAAGAGTTGATAGGCGAGGGAGCCCTCTTCGCGGAGCAGTTCCAGCGTGAGGAAGTCTTTGAACGAGTGCGTCATTCCTGCCTTCGTTGTGTTGAATGCCGAACGGGCGATGATGCCTTCCAGCGTTTTTGAGATTTTCGGTTGCATGTTGCGTCGTCGTTAGTGAATTCGCTATACTAACGGCGAGGCGTATATGATTATTGTAAGATCGTTTTTGTTTAGCAGGTGAACCGTGCCTGTTGATTATTAATCGGTTCCGTGTGCCGGGTCCGTTTCGGTCCGATCCTGAGGCTTGGGACTACGGGCTGTTTATCAGTCGGTTGCGGGCGGTATTGGTTTTCCGATGGGCGGAATCGTGCAGTCGGGTCCGTTTTGTGGGGTGCCCCGGCGGAATGCACCGTTTATTTCTCTGACTACCAGCAAAGTCTGTCCGAGATACGTTCCCGGCTTTTTTTGATATATAAATTGCATTCAGGTAGGAAGGTGGCTGAAAAAGCCGGGGTGAGTTAGCTCTTTTGGCTCGGGGTAAGTCCGATTTTTCTATTTTCGCGGCCATTCGCCGACCTCCATGTCGCGCATGTCCGTACCGTCGATCACCAGCCTTACGGCGGTGCGGACCTTGTGGAATCCGAACTCCCCGGCGGCTCCGGGATTGACCGCCAGCAGGTCGTAGACGGGGTCGTAAGCCACCTTGAGTATATGGGAGTGTCCGGCGATGAAGAGCTTCGGGCGCACGGACTGGATCTTGGCGACGGCGCGCGGGTCGTAGCGGCGCGGATAGCCCCCGATGTGGGTCATCAGCACCCGGACACCCTCGCATTCGAACGAGAGGAACTGGGGATAGACGCGGCGGGTCAGTCCGCCGTCGATGTTGCCGCTGACGGCCCGGAGCGGTTTGAAGGCGGCGATCCGGTCGGCCAGTTCGATCGACCCGATGTCGCCCGCGTGCCAGAGTTCATCGACGTCCCGGAAGAAATTCATCAGGGTTTCGTCGAACGTGCCGTGGGTGTCGGACAGGATACCGATGCGCTTCATCTTATTTGTATTTGTCTTTCCAGAGTTGCGCCATCCGTTCGGCGATCTTCGCTTCGGTGGCGTTCTGCGTGTCGGGTTCGTAGAATTTCGTGCCCGAGAGCGATTCCGGCAGGAACTCCATCTCGGCGAAGTGCCCGGCGTAGTCGTGGGCGTATTTGTACCCTTTGCCGTAACCCGCCCGGTCCATCAGTTTGGTCGGGGCGTTGCGCAGGTGCAGCGGCACCGGGCGGTTCGTCGTGTCGTGTTCGACGAGCCCCATCGCCTTGTTGATGGCCATGTAGGCCGAATTGCTCTTGGGGCTCGTGGCCAGATAGATCGTCGTCTCGGCCAGCGTGATGCGCGCTTCGGGCATGCCGATCTTGTGCACCGTGTCGAAGCAGGCGTTGGCCAGCAGCAGGGCGTTGGGATTCGCCAGCCCGATGTCCTCCGAGGCCAGGATCACCAGCCTCCGGGCCAGGAACCGCGGCTCCTCGCCCCCGGCCAGCATCCGCGCGAGGTAGTAGATCGCGGCGTTGGGGTCGCTGCCCCGGACCGACTTGATGAAGGCCGAGATAACGTCGTAATGTTGTTCGCCGTTCTTGTCGTAGAGGGCGATATTCTGTTGGAGACAGTCGGTGACGTATTGGTCGGAGATCGTCACCTTGCCGTCCGTGGCTCCGACGACGATGTCGAGGATGTTCAGGAGCTTGCGCGCGTCGCCGCCCGAGAATTTGAACAGCGCGCCGGTCTCCGTGACCTCGATGTCGCGTTCCTTCAGTTCGGTGTCGGTCGTCAGGGCTCGGTCGAGCAGCACTTGCAGGTCCTTGTCTTCGAGCGACTTGAGGATGTAGACCTGACAGCGGCTCAGCAGCGGGGAGATCACCTCGAACGAGGGGTTCTCCGTCGTGGCGCCGATCAGCGTGACGACGCCCTGCTCGACGGCTCCTAACAGCGAATCCTGCTGCGACTTGTTGAAGCGGTGGATCTCGTCGATGAAGAGGAACGGCGGGCGCTGGTCGAAGAACCGCTGCTTGCGCGCCGATTCGATCACCTCGCGCACGTCCTTCACGCCCGACGTGACGGCCGAGAGGGTGAAGAACGGGCGTTCCAACTGCGTGGCGACGATCTTGGCCAGGGTGGTTTTGCCTACGCCCGGAGGCCCCCAAAGGATGAACGACGGGACATTTCCCGTCTCGAAGAATTTTCGGAACACCCCGTTTTTACCCACGAGATGTTCCTGCCCGATATATTCGTCTATCGTGCGGGGGCGCAGTCGTTCGGCTAAGGGTGCTGACATGGCGGCGGTTTTAGTTTTGTCTGTCATTGCGGGGAGCCGCAGGCGACGGGCGATCTGCCGAAACCCCGCAATGACGCTTTTCGTCGGACAAAGATAGTGCTTTTTTTATGATTTCACCCCTGCCGCAACCTGCGGCAGGGGTGAATTGATTTCCGTCGGGATGATTTTGCTTTACTCCTCCGGCTTCCGCAGCTCCAGATACAGTTCGTCGAGCTGCGACTGGTCGATGTAGCCCGGGGCGTCGAGCATCATGTCGCGGCCGGCGTTGTTCTTCGGGAAAGCGATGTAGTCGCGGATCGACTCCGAACCGCCGAACAGCGAACACAGACGGTCGAATCCGAACGCCAGTCCGCCGTGAGGGGGCGCGCCGTATTTGAAGGCGTTCATCAGGAAGCCGAAGCGCTTCTGCGCCTCCTCGGGCGTGAAGCCCAGCAGTTCGAACATCTTCTCCTGCAATTTCGAGTCGTGGATACGGATCGAGCCGCCGCCGATCTCCGTGCCGTTGCAGACGAAGTCGTAGGCGTTGGCGCGCACGCGGCCCGGGTCGCTGTCGAGGTATTGCACATCCTCGAGCTTGGGCGAGGTGAAGGGGTGGTGCACGGCGTAGTAACGCTGCGTCTCGTCGTCCCACTCGAACAGCGGGAAGTCCACCACCCACAGCGGGGCGAACTTCTGCGGGTCGCGCAGCCCCAGCTGCTGGGCCACTTCGAGGCGCAGGGCGCACAGCTGCGTCAGCGTCTTGAACTTCTTGCCGCAGAGGATGAAGACCATATCCCCGGCCACAGCGCCGCAGCGCTCGGCCATGGCGCGCACCTCCTCGGGGGAGTAGAACTTGTCGATCGACGACTTCACGCCGTCCTCCGCGACGCGAATCCAGACGAGGCCCTTGGCGCCGATCTGCTGCCGCTTGACGAACTCCGTCAGCGAGTCGATCTGCTTGCGGGTGTACGCGGCGCAGCCCGTGGCGGCGAATCCGGTGATGTACTCGGCGTCGTCGAATACGCTGAAACCGTGCCCTTTGGCAAGGTCGGTAATGTCCGCGAACTCCATGCCGAAGCGCAGGTCGGGTTTGTCCGAGCCGTATTTCTCCATCGCCTCGATCCACGGCATGCGGCGCAGCGGCTCGGTCAGCTCGATGCCCATCACGTGCTTGAACATGTGCTTGGCCCAGCGTTCGAAGATTTCGAGCACGTCCTCCTGCTCGACGAACGACATCTCGCAGTCGATCTGCGTGAACTCGGGCTGACGGTCGGCGCGCAGGTCCTCGTCGCGGAAGCAGCGCACGATCTGGAAATATTTGTCGTAGCCGGCGACCATCAGCAGCTGTTTGAGGGTCTGCGGCGACTGCGGCAGGGCGTAGAACTGGTTGGGCGACATGCGGCTGGGCACCACGAAGTCGCGGGCGCCCTCCGGAGTGGAACCCACCAGACAGGGGGTCTCGATTTCGAGAAATCCCTCGGAGTCGAGGAAGCGGCGAATCTCCTGGGCCATCTTGTGGCGCAGGATCATGTTGCGTTGCAGGGGCGGACGCCGCAGGTCGAGGTAGCGGTATTTCATGCGCAGGTCGTCGCCGCCGTCCGACACCTCCTCGATGGTGAAGGGGGGCACCTCGGCTTCGTGTAGCACGACCACCTTCTGGGCGGCCACCTCGATGTCCCCGGTGGCCATCTTCGGGTTCTTCGACTCGCGTTCGATGACTTTGCCGACGACCTGGATGACCCATTCGCGGCCCACCGAGCAGGCCACGGCGCGGGCTTCGGCCGGGGAGTGTTCCTCGACGACGATCTGGGTGATACCGTAACGGTCCCTGAGGTCGATGAAGGTCATGGCCCCGAGGTTTCTGATTTTCTGCACCCACCCGGCCAGGGTGACGGTTTCGTTGACGTTGCAGGCCCTGAGGCAGCCGCAGGTATGGGTTCTGTACATGGCGGAAATGGAAATATGTTCGTTCGTTTTGTTGTTGCAACCCGCAAAGTTAGCAAAAAGGTTCCGGATTCGGAAAGGAAAAGGCCAAAAAAACGATGGCGGGACGTGCCGTATGCACGCCCCGCCGCGGGCTAATGTGCGCTTATTGCTTGAAGGCTTCCCAGAGCTCGGTCCGAGGGGCCCGCGTAAAACGAAAAACGCGGACGAAATTCGTATGATCGCGCCCGAGGTTCTGGAATACCCGCAAGAAGAATCATAGATAACGCCCGCGTTGAAACAACACGAGCATTAACTCTATAACTTCTTCTTGCTGAAATTTTCCAGATTTCGGGCTGCAAATGAAAAAGCTAATGCCTTATAAATATAAAATTTATCGTATGTCAAGAACGTCGCAGCCGGAACTGCTTGGGACAAATATAGCGAAAATTTTTACCTTTGCAAAAAAAATGCGATGAATCAGCTGCAAACCGACGAAAAATTCATGCGCCTGGCACTAAACGAGGCGCAAAAGGCGTTAAAAGAACAGGAGGTGCCCATCGGAGCCGTCGTCGTGGCGGGGGACGCCGTCATCGGACGGGGCCACAACCTCGTGGAGACGCTCGCCGACCCCACGGCCCACGCCGAAATGCAGGCCCTGACGGCCGCGGCCGCGACGCTCGGAGGCAAATACTTGCAGGAGTGCACGTTGTATGTGACGGTCGAGCCGTGCATCATGTGCGCCGGAGCCGCCGGGTGGGCGCAGGTGAGCCGCGTGGTGTGGGGCGCCGACGACCCGAAGAAGGGCTACCGCCGCTACTCCGAAAGCGTGTTCCATCCTAAGACCACCGTGACGCGGGGCGTGCTCCGCGAAGAGTGCGAAGCGCTGATGAACGATTTTTTCGCGGGTTTGCGCGGATAGATTTGGTAAAAAAGGAATTTTTTTTATACTTTTGCAACCGACGCATCTCCGGGCGGGGTGCACGGACTGAAAAACTTAAAAATCGAATAGTAAGACAATGAAAAAGTTATTCGTATCGGTAGTCGCGCTGCTGGCGGCGGTATCGCTCTCGGCGCAGGATCTCACGGCAATTTACAACGAGGCGGCGGCCGCTTACGGCGCCAAGGATTTCGCCGGCGCCGCCGCGAAGTTCGAGCAGGTGATCGACCAGGGGATGGACAACGAAGATGCCGCTTCGCTGGTGGCAACCGCCAAGAAGACGCTCCCCAACTGCTATTTCATGCTGGGCGGCGGGGCGCTGAAAGGCAAGAACTACGACGAGGCGCTGAAGAATTTCACCAAGTCCGCCGAGCTGGCCGAGCTCTACGGTGACATGAACCAGATGGCCAAGGCCAACGGCTGGGTCGCCAAGATGTATCAGATTCAGGGCGGCGACGCTTTCAACAACAAGGATTACGCGACGGCCGCCGGCATCTTCGAGAAGGGCTACAAGGCCGACCCCGACAATACGGACATGGCGCTGAACCTGGCGATGAGCTACTGCGAGATGTTCATGAACACGGGCGATATGGCTCTGTACGAGCGGGGTATGGAGATCTACGAGGCCGTTGCGGCCAAGACGCACCCCAAATATGCCGAGGCTGCCGCCAAGGCCAAGGAGATGATCACGCTCTACACCAATAACATGGTGGCCAAGTTGCAGGAGGCCAACAACTTCGACGGCATCATCGCCGCAGCCGACGCCATGCTGGCCAAGAATCCGGCGAGCGCGCTGGCCGAGAAGGTCCGTTTGCAGGCTTATGCCAACAAGAAGGATTACGCCAAGGTGATCGAGCTGGCCCAGACCGCCGCCGACGCTCAGACCGATCCCGAGGACAAGAGCCTGATGTACTACCTGCTGGGCGCAGCCTACAACGCCAAGGAGATGAAGCCGCAGGCCATCGCCGCTTTCCAGAAGGTGACCGCAGGTCCCGCTGCCGAGAGCGCCAAGGCCGCGCTGGCCGAGTTGTCGAAGTAGTTCGCGGACGAACGACTGTCATACGGCGGGTTCCGGATTTCCGGGACCCGCTTTTTTCGTGCCCGGCGGGGGCGGGGCGTTGGGTGTTGGGCTGGGTTTGCCGTGTCGGAGGGGGCTGGGTCGGGTTCTGCTGGGCTGGTGTTGGGGGCGGGTCGCATTTGCCGTATCGGAGGCGAGGGGCGGGGAGGCCGGTTCAGCGTTCCGAGGGCTCTTCGGGGGCGATGTTCCGGCGGACGTTTTCCCGGATGCGGGCCAGTCCGCTGCGGGTCAGCGGCGTGCGGCCGCAGAGGGCCTCGAACGCCGTTTCGTCCATCCCCAGCCATGCCGCGGCGTCCATCGCCAGCGGGTCGAACACGGGGTCGAACGCCGCGTTGCGGTGCCGCGGCGCGCGCAGGTTCCAGGGGCAGCAGCTCTGGCAGCAGTCGCAGCCGAAGATCCAGCCGTCGAGGCCGGCGTCGCTCTCCGGGACCTTCTCGATGGTGCGGCACGAGATGCAGCGCGCGGTGTCGATGGTCCGGTCCGGGGCGATGGCCCCCGTGGGGCAGGCTTCGACGCACCGGCGGCACGTGCCGCAGCGCTCCTCTCCGAACGGCGTGTCGTAGGCGTCGGCCTCGTCGGTGAGGATCAGCTCGCCCAGCAGGACGCAGGTGCCGAACTGCGGCGTCACGAGCAGCGACTGGCGTCCGATCCAGCCCAGTCCGGCCTCCGCGGCCAGCTGCTTTTCGGCCAGCGGCGCCGTGTCGGTGAACGCCCGGCCCCCGAGCCCGGGATACGCCGCGCGCAGGGCCTCGAACAGCTGTGCGAGCATGGCCCGGATGGTCGTATGATAGTCCGCCGTGCAGGCGTAGGAGGCGATTTTGGTGCGGTGTCCGGCCGGATAGCCCTCCGAGGCGGCGTTCTTGTAGGAGACGGCGCAGACGACGGCCGTGCGGGCCCCCTCGACCAGCAGCCGGGGGTCGAAACGCTTCTCGGCGTTGCGCTCCATGTAGCCCAGCGACGACTGCCCGCCGCGCGCCAGCCATGCCCGGAACCGCGCTTCGCCCTCGGACAGGTGGCGGCACGGCGCGACGCCGCAGAGGTCGAAGCCCGCATCGGCGGCAAGTTTTTTGATGTTCAGAAGGTCGAGCATGCTGTTATTTTGTCTCAAAAGTAGTGTTTTTTCGCCGGAATTTAGTAATTTCGCCCCGGACTTTTGCGTTATCTCAACGCACATAAACGAGAACGTACCATGACAATCAATACATTGTACGAACTGGCCCGCAACAGCGTGGAGAAGTTCGCGTCGAAAATCGCCTTTTCGATGTTCGAGGGCGAAGACGTGACTTACGCCGAGGCGGGCCGTCGTATTGCCAAAGTGCAGGAAATCCTGGCCGGAGCGGGGCTTCGCGCCGGGGACAAGGTGGCCCTGCTGAGCAGCAACATGCCCAACTGGGGCGTCTGCTACTTCGCCGTGACCTCGGCCGGCATGATCGCCGTGCCGATCCTGCCCGACTTCTCGGGCGAGGAGCTCGACATGATCATCGAACACTCCGAGGCCAAGGCGCTGCTGGTTTCCGACAAACTCTTCACCAAGCTTTCCCGCGACACCATCGAACGGCTCAACGTCGTGGTCCGCACCAAGAATCTCGGCGTCATCGCCCAGCGCGTCCGCGAGGAGGGTTCGACCGGCATCCCCAGACCCGACGACCTCGCCGTGATCATCTACACCTCGGGCACGACCTCGAAGCCCAAGGGCGTGATGCTGACCCATGCGGCGCTGTGCGCGCAGGGTGCCATCTCGGAGGCGATTTTCCCGGTCGGCGGCGACGATACGTTCCTCTCGGTGCTGCCCCTGTCGCACACCTACGAATGTTCGATCGGCATGATCTATCCCTTCTCGATGGGCGCCCGGATCGTCTATCTCGACCGTCCGCCCACGGCGTCGGCGCTGATGCCCGCCCTGCGGGCCATCCGTCCCTCGGTGATGCTGATCGTGCCGCTGGTCATCGAGAAGATCTACCGCCATCAGGTGCTCGCCAAATTCAACTCCACGCGCTTCTGGCGCATGCTCTACCGGATCGGCTTCATGCGCCGCTATCTCAACCGCATGGCCGGCAAGAAGCTCCTGAAGCTCTTCGGAGGCCGCCTGCGCTTCCTCGGCATCGGCGGAGCGAAGCTCGACGGCGGGGCCGAACGGTTTCTGCTCGAAGCGAAAGTGCCCTATGCCATCGGTTACGGGCTGACCGAGACCGCGCCGCTGCTGGCCGGAGCCGCTCCCTCGCAAGTGCGTCTCGGATCGACGGGCCCCCAGGCTCCGGGGGTCGAACTGCGTTTGGAGAATGTCAATCCCGAAACCCGGCAGGGCGAGATCGTGGCCCGCACGCCGAGCGCGATGGTGGGGTATTTCAAGAATCCCGAGGCCACGAAGGAGGCTTTCACGGCCGACGGCTGGTTCCGCACAGGCGATCTCGGGGAGTTCGACAAGGACGGATGGCTCTACATCAAAGGCCGTCTGAAGAATATGATCGTGGGGCCCGGGGGCGAGAACATCTATCCCGAGGACATCGAAACGGTGCTGAATTCGCACGTCTGCATCGCCGATTCGATCGTCACGGAGCAGGAGGGGCGTCTCATAGCCCTCGTGCACTTCAACCGGGAGGAGATCGAGTCGATGATCGACGACTGGCGCGAGGAGTGGGAGAGCAAGAAGGAGGCTTGGGAGGCCAAGACCGAGCAGTTGAAGAAGGAGATCATGGATTTCGTGAACGCCAAGGTCAACCGTTTTTCGCGCATCTCGGAGGTGGTCGAGGAGAAGGAGGATTTCATCAAGACCCCCACGCAGAAGATCAAGCGATTCCTCTACAACAAGAGTAAGAAAGAGGGCAAGACGCCCGATCAGCCGGCCACCGGGAAATAACTCCGCCCGCCCAAGAGCCGCCGCTTAAGACCCGCTTAAGAAGCGGGATTTAGGGGAGGGGGTGTTTCGGAGCGCTTTCCGTCCGGTACTGCGCCTCTCCCGTCATTGCTCGGTCCGCCTAAGAGGCGGGTTTTAGGGCGCGACGGAATGTCAGGACGCTTTCCACCCTTATCTGCGCCTTTTTCGTCATTGCGAGGAGCGTAGCGACGCGGCAATCTGATTGGAAAGTCGTAACCTTACAACTGCATTTATCGGATTCTCACGCTCACCTCCGTTCGCTCGGAATGACCCACCTAAGAGGTGGGGTTCAAGGGCAATGGTTGCTTCGGAACGCTTTTCCGTCCGGTTCCGCGCCTCTTCAGTCAGATGCAGCGGCGGCCTGAACCTCTATTGTCATTGCGAGGCATCGCAGATGCCGTGGCAATCCGATCGGAAAGCCGTAACCTTACAACGCATTCTTCGGATTCCCGCGCTCACTTCCGTTCGCTCGGAATGCGTTTCAGCGGTATTTTTTGCGGCCAAAAAGTACATAAAGCCTTCGCATTGAAGATGCGATAAATCAACCCCTGCTTCGAAAGAAGCAGGGGTTGATTTTATTGGTCGAGTTCGTTGAAAAACTCTTTCAGCGAGGTGCCGTAGAATTTGCAGAGAATATCCAACGTAATCAGGGATACGGTTGTCGTGCTGGATTCGCTGCGTTGTATGTTTACTCCGGTGTTTTCCTTTACATATTCCTGCGAGAACCCTTTGGCAACGCGGAGTTGTTTCAATTTCCACGCAACGGCTGAGGTCAATGAGTTGTTCACTCTTTTCGGGCTTCTCGGCTTCATGGTGCAAAGATGACTTTGAAATAAAATTTTATTACACCCTATATAGTGTGTAATGGGAAATTTTATTTATCTTTGTCGTATGAAACAGCAGATACCGGGCCGGAATGGCATGCGGCGGAGCAAAGGTGTGAGTTGCGTCACTGATTATTGAATTCTTCAGAGTTTTCCTTTGCCCGCCGCTTTTTTTTCGGCTGCACAAATAAACCCCGCACCGGAAAGTGCGGGGTTTTCAATATGGACGAGGTATAAGATGTTTCAGCAGCCCTTAAATTCGCCTCTGAATGCGGTGCAAGGTCACGATTTTCCGATCGGATTGCCACGGCATCTGCGATGCCTCGCAATGACGGAAAAGGCGCAGATGAGGGTGGAAAGCGTCCTGACATTCCGTCGCGCCCTAACATCCGGCTTTTAGCCGGGCCGAGCAATGACGGGAGAGGCGCGGAACCGGACGGAAAGCGTTCTGAAGCAACCATTGCCCCTTGAACCCCACTTCTTAGGTGGGTCATTCCGAGCGAACGGAGGTGAGCGTGGGAACCCGATAAATGCAGTTGTAAGGTTACGGCTTTCCGATCGGATTGCCGCGTCGCTGCGCTCCTCGCAATGACAATAGAGGTTCAGGCCGCCGCTGCATCTGACTGAAGAGGCGCGGAACCGGACGGAAAGCGCCCCGAAGCACCCCCCCCCTCCTAAAACCCGCCTCTTAGGCGGGCGGGTTTTAGAAGGGCGGGCTTATTTCAGGTAGATGCCGTGGGCGGCGCACTCGGCGGTCATCTGCTCGGGCCAGATGCTGACCTGCACCTCGCCGATATGGGCGCACCGCAGGTAGAACATGCACAGCCGCGATTGTCCGATACCGCCGCCGATCGAGAGCGGCAGACGCCCTTCGAGCAGCATCCGGTGGAACTCCATCTCGCGCCGCTCGGGACATCCGCAGATCGACAGCTGCCGTTCGAGCGCCTCGCGGTCCACGCGGATACCCATGCTCGACAGCTCGAAGGCGTTTTCGAGAACCGGGTTCCAGACGATGATGTCGCCGTTGAGCCCCTTGAATCCCCCTTCGGTCGGAGTGCTCCAGTCGTCGTAGTCCGGGGCGCGTCCGTCGTGACGCTGGCCGTTCGACAGTTCGCCGCCGATGCCGATGAGGAACAGCGCGCCGTATTTCCGTGCGGCGGCCTGCTCGCGCTCCTTGGGCGTGAGCGAGGGAAACTCCCGCAGCAGCTCTTCGGATTGGATGAACGTGATCCGTTCGGGCAGGATGGGCGTGATGTGCGGGTAGAGTTCGTAGACCTCCTCTTCGACGGCTTTCATCGCCTCGTAGATCGTTTCGACGATCCCTTTCAGGAAGCTGAGGTTGCGCTCCTCGGGGCGCATCGTGCGCTCCCAGTCCCATTGATCGACGTAGAGCGAGTGGATGTTGTCCAGCTCTTCGTCGGCGCGGATGGCGTTCATGTCGGTGTAGAGTCCGTATCCCGGGGCGATCTTGTAGGCTCCGAGCTTCATGCGTTTCCACTTGGCCAGCGAGTGCACCACTTCGGCACGGCGTTCGCCCAGGTCGCGGATCGGGAACGACACGGGGCGTTCCACGCCGTTGAGGTCGTCGTTGATGCCCGTGCCCGAAAGCACGAACAGCGGGGCCGTGACGCGGCGCAGGCGCAGGCTGCGGGCCAGCATGTCGGGAAAAATCTCTTTGAGGTAGGTGATGGCCTGCTCCATCGTTTCGGGAGCGAGTTTGGCCGTGTACTCTTTCGGAATGAACAGCGGCATAAGTTCGGGGTTTTGGGGGTTTGTACCCGGCAAATATACGAAAAAGTGCACGCAATCGCTCCTGCGGCGCACAAAAAAACGCACGGATTGCTCCGTGCGTTCTGCATAGGCTGCGGGTTTTCAATGGGATTGAAGCGGGCAATCCGGTTAATGCGGACCGTCGCTCCTAAATCCCGCTTCTTAAGCGGGCCGAATCGGGCTGCTGGGGCTTGTCGCCCGCGTCGATCAGGTTCTCTTCCGAGACTCCCAGCGAACGGTAGTAGGTGTTCAGTTCGGCGAGCACCTCCCTGCGGCCCGCGTAGCTGGCCAGGTAGTAAACGTCGCCCAGCTGGTCGAGCTTCTCGTCGATGATGCCCGAAACCATGTCGCCCTGTGCACCCTCGAAACGGAGGTAGTGCTCGATGTATTCGATCAGCGTCTGGGCATACTCCCGCAGCAGCGCGTCGCCCTTCTCGGCGGCCTCCGCGTCGCCCATCGCCGCAGCGGCGTAGTAGGCTTCGAGGAAGGGGTAGGTGTTGGTGTCGGTGAAGCGCACCTGCGAAGTCGGCATCCGTTCCAGCCCCAGGTCGAGCAGCTCGACGGCCTCTGCGACGCGCTCCTGCCGCAGCAGTTCCTTGGCCACGCGGGCGAAGGCGTCGCGGGCGTGCGAGGCCGAGAGGTTGTACTGGATGAAATAGTCGGCGTAGACCCTCGGGTCGGAGAGGTTGCCGTAGCGGAAGGTCTCTTTCAGCAGCGGAGCCGCATAGTCGGGGTCGATGCGCCCGATCTCGAAGGGGTTCTGCGCCGGGGTAAGGATCGGCACGAAACGGTAGGCATAGCCGTCGAACTGGAGGTAGTCCATCAGCCCGAAGTCTTGCAGGATGTAGACCTGCGTGAGGTAGATCGGGCGTTTCCAGTCGAAATTGGCCAGCATGTCGAGGATCATCAGCTGGTTCTTGTCCAGCGAGTTCTTTTTGATGTTGATGTACACCGTGTCAACCATCTTGTCGCGGTCCTTTTCGGCCACGATGCCCGAAGCGACGGCGTTCTCCTTGTTCACCGGCAGCGCGATGCGCTTGGTGGGTATGTAGTCGGTCATCGAACCGTCGGAGAGCTTGATCTGGCTGCGCGGGTCGTCGCTGCGCACGAAGTCCATCACCTCGCGGATGTCCACCGCGCGGTCAATGCTGTTCGTGACGTAGATCATGTCGTTGTTGTAGGTGTACTTGCGTTTGGGCAGCGAGAACGGAACCCCTGCGGCCTCGTTGGCTTTGGTCTTCATCTCGTCGATGTACCATTCGCCCCCGAGGTAGGAGGTGTTCATGATCCGCACGTCGGGGCGCACGCCGTAGACCTCCTGGTTGTTCCACAGCGGGAAGGTGTCGTTGTCGCCGTAGTTGAGGATGATCGAGTTGGGAAGCGTTGACATCAGGTAGTTCCAGCCGATGTCGCGGGCCATCGTGCGGTGCGAGCGGTCGTGGTCGTCCCAGTTCTGGGCCGCGAGGATCGCCGGAACGCCCATGCAGAGGACGGTTGCGGCGGCAGCAGCCGTGACGTTGCTGCGTTTGGTGATCCACGCGATCAGGTCGCGGATGGCCAGCACGCCGAACCCGATCCAGATCGAGAAGGCATAGAACGAGCCTGCATAGACGTAGTCGCGTTCGCGCGGCTCGCCGGGCGAGGTGTTGAAATAGAAGACCAGCGCGATACCCATCATCACGAACAACCACATCACGATCGAGAAGTTCCGCTGGTCGCGGTTCAGCTGGTACAGCAGTCCGATCAGCCCCAGCAGGAAGGGCAGGAAATAGTAGGTGTTGCGGCCCTTGTTTTCGGCGATTTCGCGCGGCAGGTTGTCCTGCGGGCCGAGGTACATCTCGTCGATCCAGCGGATGCCCGAGAGCCAGTTGCCGTCGGTGATCGTCGTGCGCGAAGGCTGTATGTCGCTCTGGCGCCCCACGAAATTCCACAGGAAATAGCGCCAGTACATGTACGAGAGCTGGTAGTTGAAGAAGAAGTTGAGGTTTTCGCCGAACGTCGGTTCCGTGACCGTGCGGGTTTCGCCGTAGGAGTCGGTGTAGACCTTCCTGCGGCCGAAATCGAGCACCTCGCCGCGCACGGGGCGTCCCTGCGCGTCGCGGCGGACTTCGCCGTTCTCGTCGCGCAGCGCCTCGGTCTTGGTGCGGTAGGCGGCCCACTGCTTGTACTCCTTTTCGCCTTTCGAGTAGTTCCACATGCGCGGGAAGAGGGTCATGAACTCCGGCGAGTGGGTGTAGCCCGTCAGCACCGTGGCGGTCTTGTACTTGCCGTCCTCGTCCAGATACCACACCTTCTTCTCCTTCACGCCCTCGGGGGGAGCCGAATACTGCGCGCCGTACAGCAGCGGGCGGTCGCCGTACTGGTCGCGGTTCAGGAGCGACAGCAGGGCGTGCGGGTTGTTGGGGTTGTTGGAGTTCATCGGCGGGTTGGCCGCGGCGCGGATCGTCACCGAGGCGTAGGACGAGTAGCCGACGAGGATCATCGTCGTCGAGAGCAGGATGATGTTCAGCAGCACGCGGCCCCGCTTGTGGGCGGTCCATGCGGCCCATCCCAGGCCGACGATCAGCGCCAGCGCGAAGAGCGTGATGCCCGAGTTGACCGGCAGGCCGAACGTGTTGACGAACTGCGTGTCGATCTGCGCCCCGAACCAGACGGTGTAGGGGATGATGAAGTTGTTGACGAAGACGATCAGCGCGCCGGAGATCACGGTTGACCACGCGATGCCTTTCCACGTCACCCGTTCGGTCTTGCGGAAGTAGTAGATGAAGACCAGCGCCGGGATACACAGCAGGTTGAGGATGTGCACGCCGATCGAGAGGCCCATCAGGTAGGCGATCAGCACGATCCAGCGCGAGGCGTGGGGTTCGTCGGCCTGCTCCTCCCATTTGAGCATCAGCCAGACGACCAGCGCCGTGAACATCGACGACAGGGCGTAGACCTCGCCCTCGATGGCCGAGAACCAGAAGGTGTCGGTGAAGGTGTAGGCCAGGGCCCCGACGGCTCCGGCGCCCAGCACGGCGACGGTGTCGGCCACGGAGAGTTCGCCGCCGTTGCGGGTCAGCAGACGCCGCGCCAGGTGGGTGACGGTCCAGAACAGGAACAAGATGCAGAAAGCGCTGGCCAGCGAGTTCATGGCGTTGACGGCGATGCCCACGTAGTCGGGGTTGCCGAAGGCGAAGAGCGTGGCCAGGCGCGCCAGCATCATGAACAGCGGGGCTCCGGGAGGATGCCCCACTTCGAGCTTGTAGGAGGTGGCGATGAACTCCGAGCAGTCCCAGAGGCTCGACACGGGTTCCATGGTCATCAGGTAGACGATCGCCGCGACGGCGAATACCGCCCAGCCGGTGATATTGTTCCAGCGTTTGAAAAACTGCATATCCGAGAAAACTTTTTTCGTAACTACTTATCTCGCAAAAGTAACGATTTAACGGCTTATTTCCAATCCTTATTACGCGAAAACCCGATTTTTACCACATTTTCCACCAGCTCTTCCGCGGGGCGGGCTCTGCGGCGGGCTTCGCCGCCGGGGCCTGCGCCGGTTTCGCACCGCCTGCGGGGCGGCGTCTGCGGCGGCGGGACGACGACGGTTTCGGAGCGTCCTCCGGGGCGTTCGCAGCGGGTTTCGCGGCGGATTTGTTTGCGGCGGGTTGTTGGGCGTTCCGGTCGCCTTTCGGGGCGTTGCCGTTCTGCTTCCGTTCCGGCTTGCGGGGAGTGTCGGCGGCGGGTTTGGCCGACGGCTGGATCGGGGTTCCCGGTGCGGGGCGCGTGCCCCGGCGGCGGCGCGAACGCGACGGCCGGGCGGTCTTTTCCGCGGCCTCCTGCGGCGGTTTCTGCTCCGGGGTGCGGGCAGGTGCAGGCTCCGCGTTCCGGGCGGGTTTCTGCGCCGGTTTCGGGGCGGCTTTCCGGGCCTGTTTCTGCGCCGGGGCGGCGTTCTGCCGTGCGGCGAACTCCGGAACGGGGCCCTCGACGGGGATCGTCAGCCCGGTGAGCTTCTGGATGTCTTTCAGGTAGTCGAACTCGTCCTCCGAGCAGAACGACCATGCGGCGCCCTCGCACCCGGCGCGGCCCGTGCGGCCGATGCGGTGGACGTAGGTCTCGGCGACCTCCGGCAGGTCGTAGTTGATGACCAGCGGCAGCTGGTCGATGTCGATGCCGCGCGCTGCGATGTCGGTGGCGATCAGCACGCGGCAGGCTCCGCCCTTGAAGTCGTTCATCGCCTTCACGCGGGCGTTCTGCGACTTGTTGCCGTGAATGGCGCTCGACTGGATGCCGGTGCGGTTGAGGATCTTGGCCAGCTTGTCGGCGCCGTGCTTGGTGCGTGTGAAGACCAGCACCTGCTGTGCGTCGGAGCCCTCCAGCAGGTCGATCAACAGCCGGCTCTTTTCGGCCTTCTCGGCGAAATGGATCCGCTGCGAGATGGTCTCGACGACCGAGGCCGGCGGCGTGACGGTCACCAGCACGGGGTCGTGCAGGATTTTGGCGGCCAGCTGGGCGATGTCCGAGGGCATCGTGGCCGAGAAGAAGAGCGTCTGTCGCCGTGCGGGCAGCAGCGGCAGGATGCGGCGGATGTCGTGGATGAAGCCCATGTCCAGCATGCGGTCGGCCTCGTCGAGGACGAAGAAGCGGACCTTGTCCAGCGAGATATGGCCCTGCCCGACGAGGTCCAGCAGGCGGCCCGGGGTGGCGACCAGCAGGTCCACGCCCCGTTGCAGCGCATCGACCTGCGGACGCTGGTTGACGCCTCCGAAGATCACGCAGTGGCGGACGGCGAGGTAGCGGGCGTAGTCGCGGCAGCATTCGTCGATCTGGATGGCCAGCTCGCGCGTCGGCGTGACGACCAGGGCGCGGATTTCGCGGCGGCCTTTGGCGGCGGGCTCTGCGGCCAGGAGCTGGAGGATGGGCAGCGTGAAAGCTGCGGTCTTGCCCGTCCCGGTCTGTGCGCAGCCTTGCAGGTCGCGGCCTTCGAGTGCGGGAGGGATGGCTTGTTGCTGAATGGGGGTCGGATCGGTGTACCCCTTTTCCCCGATGGCGCGCAACAGCGGCTCGGAGAGTCCTAAGTCTTGAAATTTCATAATAATCGGTGGCAAAGGTACGATAATTTCCCGGTTCCTGCGCCGGAGCGGCGTATATTTCTTGCCTTTGGCGCCGTAACGGCGCTTTCGGAGATTCGAAAAGTCTCGCCGGGCCGTTCGCAATCTGGTTTTGGAACCGCCCCGGCTTTTTGCTACCTTTGTCACGTCAATACCGCAAAAAATGTTGAAACGAAACTTGCTCTTGGCGGCGTGTGCCGTCCTGCTCTGCGCGGGCGTCCGGGCGCAGGGCGCGACCGACCGGAAAATGCGCGACGTGGGGCTGATCGACGTGCTCGAAGTGGATTCCACCCTGCGCGTACGGCTGATGTACTCCACGGACGACAATTTCATGGGGCGCGACGTTTACGGCGACCTCGAACGGGCCTATCTGCTGCCGCACTTCGCCGCGAAGCTGGCGCACGCCCAGCGGCTGCTGCGCGAACGGCGTCCCGGGTGGCGGATGCTGGTCTGCGACGCGGCGCGTCCGGTCAGCGTCCAGCGGTATATGTACAGCTTGGTCGAGGGGACCCCGAATCAGGTCTATGTGGCCGACGGCTCCCGCGGAGGACGCCACAACTACGGAGTGGCGGTCGATGTGACGCTGCTCGACGCCGCGGGGCGCGAGGCCGACATGGGAACGCCGGTCGATTTCTTCGGCGAGGAGGCCCACACCGGGGGCGAGGCTGCGCTGGTCGCCGCGGGGAAGATCTCGGCCGTGGCGGCCCGCAACCGCGAACTGCTTCGGTCGGTCATGCGCGAGGCCGGGTTGGTTCCCTACCGCCGCGAATGGTGGCACTACGAGGAGCCGATGCCGATGCCCGAGGTGCGCAAACGCTTCCGGCTGCTCGATTTTTGAGTTGAAAGGCGGTTGTTTGTGGAAAAAGTTGTAATTTTACCCGTTCAAAACGTTAATTCACGAATATGGATTCCAAACTCGTACTTTACAATACGCTCACCCGCCGCAAGGAGGAGTTCGAACCCCTCGTGCCGGGCCGCGTGGGCATGTATGTCTGCGGTCCCACGGTCTACGGCGATCCGCATCTGGGCCACGCCCGCCCCGCCGTGACGTTCGACCTGCTGTTCCGCTACCTCAAGGCTTCGGGATACAAGGTGCGCTACGTGCGCAACATCACGGACGTGGGGCATCTGGAGCACGACGCCGACGAGGGAGAGGACAAGATCGCCAAGAAGGCCCGGCTCGAACAGCTGGAGCCGATGGAGGTGGCCCACTACTACACGGAGCGTTACCACCGGGCGATGGAGGCCCTCAATGTCGAGACCCCCTCGATCGAGCCCTACGCCTCGGGCCACATCATCGAGCAGATCGAGTTCGTGAAGAAGATCCTCGCCGACGGCTACGCCTACGAGTCCAACGGATCGGTCTACTTCGACGTGGAGAAGTACAACGCCAAATACAACTACGGCAGGTTGTCGGGCCGCAACCTCGACGACATCGTCGCCAACACGCGCGAACTGGACGGGCAGTCGGACAAACGCCACTCCTACGATTTCGCGCTGTGGAAGAAGGCGGCGCCCGAACACATCATGCGGTGGCCGTCGCCCTGGGGCGAGGGATTCCCGGGCTGGCACATGGAGTGCTCGGCGATGTCCACGCGCTACCTCGGGGAACGTTTCGACATCCACGGCGGCGGCATGGACCTGATGTTCCCGCACCACGAGTGCGAGATCGCGCAGTCTACCGCCGCGCTGGGCCACGACTCGGCACGGTATTGGGTGCACAACAACATGATCACGATCAACGGGCAGAAGATGGGCAAGTCGCTGGGGAATTTCATCACCCTCGAAGAGCTCTTCACCGGGTCGCACAAACTGCTGGCGCAGGCTTTTTCGCCCATGACCATCCGTTTCTTCGTCTTGCAGGCCCACTACCGCTCGACGCTCGACTTCTCGAACGAGGCTTTGCAGGCCGCCGAAAAGGGGCTGGACCGTCTGATGAAAGGCATCGAGGCTTTGGGGAAAATCAAACCCGCGGCGGCTTCGACGGTGAACCCCGCGGAGCTGGAGACCCGCTGCGCCGAGGCGATGGCCGACGACCTCAATTCGCCGATGGTCATTTCGGCGTTGTTCGACTGGGTGCGCATCATCAACCAGCTGATCGACGGTTCGCAGACGATCACCGCCGCCGATCTCGAAACCCTTACGGCCACCGTCCGCCGCTATGCCTTCGACATTCTGGGTCTGCGCGACGAAAAGGCCGCCGGGGCCGCCTCGGGCCGGGATTACGTGACACCGCTGGTCGAAATGCTGCTGGACGAGCGGCTGAAGGCACGTGCCGCGAAGGACTGGGCTGCATCGGACCGCATCCGTGACGGGCTGGCCGCGGCCGGCATCCGCGTCAAGGACCGCAAGGACGGCACGGACTGGGAGCTGGAATAGCCCCCACCCGCTTAAGAAGCGGGATTTTGGGGCTGCGGCAGTACCTTGTATATCAGCACCTTATTTCCGCTCCCGTATGCCGCATTGAAAGATTCCGGCTCTTAGCCGGGTACTTTTTTCCGAAAAAAGTACATGAAATTCCGTGTCCGAGACGCGGGGAAAATGGAATGAATTTATGACAACAGAAATAAAATCGGCGGCTTTGGAGCTCGGGACCGAGCGTATCCGCAAGCTGCTCGTGCAATATGCCGTGCCGGCGATCATCGCCATGACGGCCTCGTCGCTCTACAACATGGTCGATAGCATCTTCATCGGCCACGGAGTGGGGCCGCTGGCCATTTCGGGCCTCGCGCTGACCTTTCCGCTGATGAACCTCGCCGCGGCGTTCGGTTCGCTGGTGGGCGTGGGCGCCGCGACGCTGATCTCGATGCGCCTGGGCCAGCGGGACTATGAGACGGCTCAGCGGGTGCTGGGCAATGTGTTGGTGCTTAATCTCATAATCGGCGTTTCGTTCGGACTCGTGACGCTGCTTTTCCTCGATCCGATCCTCTATTTCTTCGGGGCCAGCGAGGCCACGATCGGCTATGCCCGCGAGTATATGACGATCATCCTGCTGGGCAACGTCATTACCCATATGTATCTGGGACTGAACGCCGTGCTGAGGGCCTCGGGGCATCCCCGCAAGTCGATGTACGCCACCATAATCACGGTGGTCATCAATGCCGTCCTCGACCCGATCTTCATCTTCGGGTTCGGCTGGGGCATTCGCGGAGCGGCCGTCGCCACGGTGCTGGCGCAGATCATCGCGCTCGTATGGCAGTTCCGGATTCTCTCCGACAAACGGGAGCTGCTCCACTTCCGGCGCGGCATCTACCGCCTGCGGAAGAAGATCGTGCGCGACATGCTCGCCATCGGCATGTCGCCCTTCCTGATGAACCTCGCGGCCTGCTTCATCGTCATCCTGATCAACAAGGGGCTGAAAGAGTACGGCGGCGACCTGACGATCGGCGCCTACGGCATCGTCAACCGGCTGGCTTTCTTCTTCGTGATGATCGTGCTGGGCGTCAACCAGGGCATGCAGCCCATTGCGGGGTACAATTTCGGCGCGAAGCAATACGACCGCGTGATGCGTGTGCTGAAACTGACGATCATCGGCGCCACGTGCGTCACCACGGCGGGATTCGTCATCGGCGAGTTCCTGCCGCGCATGGCCGTGGGGATGTTCACCTCCGACGAGGAGCTGATCCGCCTGTCGGTCGAGGGCATGCGCATCGTCTTCTTCTGCTTCCCGATCATCGGGTTTCAGATGGTGGCCACGAACTTCTTCATGAGCGTCGGCATGGCCGGCAAGGCGATCTTCCTGTCGCTGTCGCGCCAGCTGCTGTTCCTGATGCCGGGGCTGATCTTCCTGCCCCGCATCTTCGACGCCTGCACCGAGTGGAGCGGCAGTTGGGGCGTGTGGTGCGCCATGCCGCTGTCGGATTTCCTGGCGTCGCTCGTGGCGTTCTTCATGCTGACTTACCAACTGCGGAAATTCCGCGCCATCGGCGCCGCGAATGCCGCCAAAGAGGGATAGGGATATGGAAAAATTCGTCATCAACATCGGCCGCCAGCTGGGCAGCGGCGGCAGGACCGTCGGGGAGATCATCGCCCGCCGACTGGGCATCCGCCTCTACGACAAGGAGCTGATCAACCTGGCCGCCCGGGAGAGCGGCATTTGTCCCGAGATTTTCGAAAAGGCCGATGAAAAGGAGTCGCGCGGCGTGCTCTCGACGATGATCGGCTACCTGCGCGCGCCCTTCGCGGGCGACGACGCAGGCATGACGAACGTTCTGTCGAACGACGCGCTGTTCAAGATCCAGAGCGACGTGATCCGCAAGGTCGCCGCCGGGGAGTCGGCGGTTTTCGTGGGCCGTTGCGCCGACTACATCCTGCGCGAGAATCCGCGCTGCGTCAACGTCTTCATCACGGCCGACGACGAAGACCGTTGCCGCCGCATCTGCGCGCGGCAGGGCTGCACTTCCGCCGAGGCGCAGGCTCTGATGGAGCGCGTGGACGCCCGCCGCGCTTCGTATTACAATTATTACAGTTCGCGGACATGGGGCGTGGCTTCGACCTACCACCTCTGCGTGAGCTCCTCGGTGCTGGGCGACGAGGGCACGGCCGATTTCATTCTGGAATTCGCCGCACGGAAACTGCACGAAAAAATGTGAGAATACGTTTTTTTAGTTTATTGAAAAACAGACATGGTTCCGATGTCTGTTTTTTTATTGTGATTTGCTGATTATGAATATTTTATTTATATTGCAAAACCATCGAATAATTAGCCTATGAAAAAGCTATTGTTTCTTCTTTCGGTATTGCTTTTGGTCGGTATGATCGCTCCCGCACGTGCCGACGTTACGCCGTCGCAGATTGTGAAAGAATATAAGGTGGGCGACAAGACCTATTGCCTTGTCAAACGGTCGGATTTTTACAGACTGACAAGGCCGGAGATGAATGCGGCCTGGGAGAAATTTTGGGAGTCCGGGGATTTTCTTGAATATGAGTCCAACGCCCGCCGGACACTGCTCCTCCGGGATGAGGCGAAACTTCGGATTACGGGGATATCCGGCAATGATGAATTGGAACGGATAATTCGCTCGGTCTATACTCCTGAAGAGATCGAGAAATATGCTGCTGCAAAGACGGGCGACATGAGAGGTATCTTTCTCTATATTTTGTGCGATTATACCGGAAAGATCGTTTCTATTGCAATGGGCGGTATAGGTACCGATTCGCTTGACAACTTGCATCCGAGCGCCCTCAATGTGGAGAAATTCGCCCGCCTGATCGAGGCGATCGAGAAACGGTGGAAGGTCGAGCTCTTTTACAAGGAGAATCCGGAACCGTGTTACCAGATTTATGCGGGCGATATTTTCCATTTCAAGTTGTTCCCCGATTGGGTTTACAAACCTTTCGACCAGCGTCCGGCTGCGTTCACACTGCCTGAATTGCGGTAGTGCCGGATAAAAGAACTGCCGATCGGCGGCTCTTTTCGTATGGATATTGCACTTCCGGATTATTTGCCGTATTTTTGTTAGCATTTAATCGAAAACTATGGTACTTGCCGAACAGATCAAGGAGATCGAACAGCGCCGGGAGGCGCTGGAACGCTGTCTCGACATCGAACAGAAGCGCATCGACCTCCGCAACGAGGAGGAGAAGACCCAGGAACCGAATTTCTGGGACGAACCCGACAAGGCGCGCGAACAGCTGCGCAAGGTGGCGGCGATCAAGGCGTGGGTCGATGACTACGACGCCGTGCGCAAGGATGCCGAGGACCTCGCGTTGATGCCCGACTTCGTGAAGGAGGGGGTGGTGACCGAGGCCGAGATGGACGCCCACTATGCGGCGACGCTCGAAAAGATCGGAAATCTCGAAATGCGCAACATGCTGCGCCGCGAGGAGGATAAACTGGGAGCCATCCTCGACATCAACGCCGGGGCGGGCGGCACCGAGGCCCTCGACTGGGCGTCGATGCTGATGCGCATGTACACCCGCTGGGGCGAGGCCCACGGCTACAAGGTCAAGGTGCTGGACTATCAGGCCGGCGACGAAGTGGGGGTGAAATCCTGCACGATGGAGTTCGAGGGCGAGTACGCCTACGGTTACCTCAAGAGCGAGAACGGCGTGCACCGCATGGTGCGCCTTTCGCCGTTCAACGCCAATAACAAGCGGCAGACGACCTTTGCGTCGGTGTTCGTTTCGCCCGCCGTGGACGACACGATCGAGATCACGGTCAACCCGTCGGACATCGAATGGGACACGTTCCGCTCGTCGGGCGCCGGCGGCCAGAACGTCAACAAGGTCGAGACGGCGGTGCGCCTGCGCTACCACGGCAAGGATGCCGACACGGGCGAACCCGTGGAGTTTCTGATCGAGAACATGGAGACCCGTTCGCAGCTGATGAACCGCGAGAACGCCATGCGCATCCTCAAATCGAAGCTCTACCAGCGCGAGCTGGACAAGCGCATGGCGACGCAGCAGGCCCTGGAGGCTTCGAAGAAAAAGATCGAGTGGGGGTCGCAGATCCGTTCCTACGTCTTCGACGACCGCCGTGTGAAGGACCACCGCACGGGCGTCCAGACGTCGGCCGTGGAGGCGGTGATGGACGGCGACCTGGACCAGTTCATCAAGGGATATTTAATGGAGTTCGGTGCGCAGGCTTAGCGTCATATCGTTGTTGGCGGTGCTTTTGCCGTCGGCCCTTTCAGCCCGGGTGCTGGTCGGCATGACCGACACGGCGGCCTATTTCCCGCTCGTCCGGGGGCAGCGCGTGGCCGTGCTGGCCAATCAGACCTCCGTGGCGGAGATGCCCGGAGCGCCCGGGGCCGATGCCGCAGGGCGGGTGCATCTCGTGGACCTGCTTCACGGGGCGGGCTTCGACGTGGCGGCGATCTTCTCGCCCGAACACGGATTCCGCGGCACGGCGGATGCCGGGGAGCATGTCGCAAGTTCGGTCGATGCACGGACGGGCATTCCCATCCGCTCGCTCTACGACGGCAACACGAAACGTCCTTCGGACGAGACGATGCGCTCGTTCGACGTGTTGGTCGTGGATATGCAGGATGTCGGATTGCGGTTCTATACCTATTATATCTCGATGTTGCGGATGATGGATGCCTGCGCCGATTTCGGCCGCCGGGTCGTGGTGCTCGACCGTCCCAATCCCAACGGACACATCATCGACGGTCCCGTGCTGGACATGAAATACCGGTCGGGCGTCGGGGCGATTCCCGTTCCCGTGCTCCACGGCCTGACGATGGGCGAGATCGCCCGCATGGCCGCCGGGGAGGGATGGGCGAAGCAATGCGCCCTGACCGTCGTGAAGTGCCGCAACTACACCCATGCGACCGAATACCTCCTGCCCGTGGCTCCGTCGCCCAACTTGCCGACCGCGCGCGCCGTCTATCTCTATGCCGCGCTGTGCCCTTTCGAAGGCACCGTCGTCAGCCTCGGACGGGGGACCGACAAGCCGTTCGAGATGTACGGACATCCGGATATGACCGGACGTACGTTCTCTTTCACGCCCCGTCCGACGGCCGGGGCCAAGCATCCGCCGCTCGAAGGACGGCTGTGCCGGGGCGTCGATCTGAGCGGCATGCCGCTCGCCGAGGCCCGCGAGGTGGGCTTTTCGCTGCGGTACGTGATCGACGCCTGTGCGGACCTGGGGATGGGGGACAAGTTCTTCACGCCGATGTTCGAAAAGCTGGTCGGCGTGGGGTGGGTGCGCGAGATGATCCTCGCCGGAGCTTCGGAGGCGGAGATACGCGCCCGCTGGGCCGACGATGTGGAACGCTACCGCGAACGGAGAACGAAATACTTATTGTATGAAAATTGAAAACAGCCCCGGATTTCCGGGGCTGTTTTTCGTAAGAAGCGGGGCGGCCGCGGCTTTCGAAATTCTATGAAGATCCAGTGACGCAATGCCGCGTTGTGTCGCCGTCCCGCAGATAATTTCTGGTTGATATAGGGTCGGTCCGGTTTGTGCAAAGGTAATCAAAAAAACGAAAAAGACGAATTCGTCTGACTGTTTTTTCGATTTCACGAGTCCTTTGTACTATGAAAGGCCAGAAACATTATGATACTGCCATAAAATCCGTAGCCGAAAGACTTCGTGCTGTGCGGATTGCCCGGGGGTTGACCCAGGAGGCAGTGTATTTCAATACGGGCCTGAATATGCGTCGCGTTGAAGGCGGAAAGACGAATTTGTCGCTGTCAACGCTCTGTGAATTGTGTAAATTTTACGGGATAACCTTGGAAGAGCTCTTCAAAGGGCTTTCAATCGAATAAAAAGCGCTCCGAAAACGGGGCGCTTTTCTTTTTTCTTTAATATACCTCCGCAATGCGGTCCGCCTCGGTGATCTCCCGCAGGACCCGGCAGGGCGACCCGACGGCGATCACCCCCGCGGGGATGTCGCGCGTGACGACGCTCCCGGCGCCGATCACCGTGTTGTCGCCGATCGTCACGCCCTGCATCACCACCGTGTTGCCCCCGATCCAGACGTTGTTGCCGATGGTAATGGGCAGCGAACGCATGATGCCCGCGTTGCGCTGGTCGGGCAGCAGGGCGTGGCTGACGGTGTAGAGCCCCACGTTGGGACCGATGAAGACGTGGTCCCCGATCGTCACGGGGGCTTCGTCGAGGATCGTCAGGTTGAAGTTGCCGACGAAATGGTCGCCGATCGAGATCTGCTCCCCGAAGTCGCAGTGGAACGGGCTGTGGATGGTGAAATCCCGGCTGATGCGCCCGAACAGCCGGCGGATGATCGCCTCGCGCTCTTCGCGGCGGCTCGGGGCCAGCCGGTTGAGTTCGAAGACCAGTTCCTCGGCACGCCGCAGGGCTTCGCCGATCTGCGGGCGGATGGCGTGGAGCCAGAGGCCCGCCTTCATTTTTTCAAGATCGTCCATCGCTCTGTCTTAAACCGAAAGCACACCCTGCGGCCGAAACTGCGGGGTGTGCTTTCCTTTCGGATATTCCGTTCGTTACTCCGAAACGATCGCTTCGCTCGGGCAAACGCCTGCGCAGGTGCCGCAGTCGATGCACTTGTCGGCGTCGATGACGTAGATGTCGCCGGCCGAAATAGCCTCTACCGGGCACTCGCCGATGCAGGTGCCGCATGCTACGCAGGAATCAGTGATTTTGTAAGCCATTGTTTTTCGTGTTTATGGTTAATGTGTGCAGTGCAAATATAGAAACTTATTTGATAATATCAAAACCCGTGTAGGGAACCAGCACCTCGGGGATGCGGATGCCTTCCGGGGTCTGGAAGTTTTCGAGCAGCGCCGCCACGATGCGCGGCAGGGCCAGCGAGGAGCCGTTCAGCGTGTGGGCCAGCTGGATTTTCTTCTCCTCGTCGCGGTAGCGGAGTTTGAGGCGGTTGGCCTGGAACGACTCGAAGTTCGATACCGACGACACCTCCAGCCAGCGTTTCTGGGCCTCGGAGTAGACCTCGAAGTCGTAGGTCAGCGCCGAGGTGAACGACATGTCGCCGCCGCACAGCCGCAGGATGCGGTAGGGGAGCCCGAGCGATTTGACGATCCCTTCGACATGGGCCACCATGCCGTCGAGCGCCTCGTAGGAGACTTCGGGCAGCGACAGCTGCACGATCTCCACCTTGTCGAACTGGTGCAGGCGGTTCAGTCCGCGCACGTCCTTGCCGTAGGAGCCGGCCTCGCGGCGGAAGCAGGGGGTGTAGGCGGTCATCTTCACCGGGAAATCCTCCTTTTCGAGAATCACGTCGCGGTAGATGTTCGTCACGGGAACCTCGGCCGTGGGCACCAGGTAGAAATTGTCCGCCGTGGCGTGGTACATCTGGCCCTCTTTGTCGGGAAGCTGTCCCGTGCCGAAGCCCGAAGCCTCGTTGACCATCACGGGAGGCTCGACTTCGAGGTAGCCGGCCCGGGTGTTGCAGTCGAGGAAATAGTTGATCAGCGCGCGCTGGAGCCGTGCGCCCTTCCCCTTGTAGACGGGGAATCCGGCGCCGGTGAGCTTCACGCCCAGGTCGAAGTCGATGATGTCGTATTTGCGGGCCAGCTCCCAGTGGGGCAGCGGGTTTTCGGGCAGCGTCGTGTAGTTTTCCACGAGTTTCACCACGAGGTTGTCCTCGGCCGTCTTGCCTTCGGGGACGATGTCGGCGGGGAAGTTCGGAAGCGAAACGACGGCGGCCTGCAACTCCTGCCGAACGTCGTTCAGTTCGGCTTCGAGGCGCGAGGATTTCTCCTTGAGGTCGGCCACGAAGCGTTTGCGCTCCTCGGCCTCCTCGCGGCGGCCCTGGCCCATCAGTGCGCCGATCTCCTTGGCGGCCTTGTTCTGGGCGGCCAGTGTGTTGTCGAGCTCCAGTTGGACGGCCTTGCGGCGGTCGTCGAAGGCGATGATTTTTTCGATGACGGGCGCGGCGTCGATGCCTTTTTTCGCCAGTTTGCGGACGGCAGCCTCTTTGTCGTCGCGGATTTGCTTTATCGTAAGCATAGTATCGGGTGATTTTTATGTTTTCGCGTTTCGAAAGGCAAAATTACAAAACAATTCCTGAAATTGTCTTATTTTTGTGCAAAATTCCGCATTCGTGAAAACCGTCGAACTCCTGGCTCCCGCCAAAGATTACGCCTCGGCCGTGGCCGCCGTGGATTACGGCGCCGACGCCGTCTATATCGGCGGCGCGAAGTTCGGGGCCCGGCAGGCCGCGGGCAACTCCGCGGAGGAGATCGCCCGCGTCGTGGAGTACGCCTGCCGCTACGGCGTGAGGGTCCATGCCGCGCTCAACACGCTGGTGTGGGACGACGAGCTGGAGGAGGCCGAACGGCAGGCCCGGGAGCTGATCGCCGCGGGCGTCGATGCGCTGATCGTGCAGGACATGGCTCTGCGGCGGATGTCGCTGCCCGTCGAACTGCACGCCTCGACGCAGGTGTGCAACTCGACGCCCGAGGGGGCCCGTTTTCTGGGCGAGGCGGGCTTCGCGCGGGTGATCCTCGAACGGAACCTGTCGCTGGACGAGATCCGGGCGATCTGCTCGGCCACGGCGGCCGAGGTCGAATGCTTTGTCCACGGGGCGATCTGCGTGGGTTTCAGCGGCCGTTGTTTCCTTTCGCGGTCGATGTCGGGGCGCAGCGGCAACCGGGGCGCATGCAGCCAGCCCTGCCGCCTGGTCTGGGACCTCACCGACGGCCGGGGACGCACCTACATCGCCGGCAAACACCTGCTGTCGGTGCGCGACATGAACCTATCGCACCGCATCGGCGACCTGCTGGATGCGGGCGTCACCTCCTTCAAGATCGAAGGGCGTCTGAAAGACACCAATTATATCAAGAACGTCGTGGCCTATTACCGCCGGGCGGTGGACGAGGCGCTGGCCGTGCGGCCGGGGTTCGTGCGGTCGTCCGCGGGCGAGAGCGTTCCGGACTTCACGCCCGATCCCTCGAAGAGCTTCACGCGCGGGGAATCCGAATACTTTTTTGCCGGAAAGCGTCCCGGGGTGGCGTCGTTCGACACCCCGAAGGCCGTCGGCGAGTATGTGGGACGCGTGGCGAAGGTTTTCGGGAATGGGTTTACGCTTCTCGGGGAGGCTGAACTGGCTCCGGGCGACGGTATCTGCTTCATCACGCCGCACGGCGTGACCGGAACCAATGTCAATGCCGCGGAGGGGCGCCGCATCGTGCCCAACCGCATGGAGGGGATCGTCGCCGGGGCGGAGGTCTACCGCAATTCCGACCGGCTGTTCAACCTCCGGCTGGAGCGCAGCCGCACGCGGCGGGTGATTCCTGCCACGGCCGTCGCGGAGGTCTCGGCGGAGGGTTTTGCGATAACCTACACCGACTGCGAGGGCGTCACGGCTTCGGCCGCGTGCACCGTGCCGCTCGACCGGGCGAAGAATCCCGGCGCCAACGCTTCGGCGCTGCGGGTGCAGGCGATGAAGTCGGGCGACACGATTTTTGCAGTGCGGGATGCGGAGGTGCGGGGCGCGGAGTGGTTCGTGCCGGCGTCGCTGGCCGCTGAGGTGCGCCGCGAAGCGCTCTCCGCATTGGACGAGGCGCGCCGGAACAGGCCGTTGGAACACCGCATTCTGCCCGAAAATCCGGCGGCGCGGTATCCTTCGGAGCGGCTGACGGCCGAGGAGAACGTCACCAACCGGCTGGCCGAGGCGTTCTACCGCGACCACGGGGTGCGGGAGATCGAACGGGGACTGGACCTCGCGCCGACGACCGCCGGGTATCGGGTGATGCGTTCGGCCTACTGCATCCGCCGCGAGATCGGCGAGTGTCTCCGCGAGCGTCCGCGGCTGCGCGGCGACCTCTATCTGGAGCACGGCGCGCACCGTTACCGGCTGGAATTCGACTGCGCGGCCTGCGAAATGTCACTAATTGATTGCACGAAAAATCTGAAATAATGCAGGAGCAGCTGACACCCGATTTCGGGGATTACGAACTGATCGACACGGGCGATTTCGAGAAACTGGAGCGTTTCGGGCGTTATGTGACGCGCCGTCCCGAGCCGCAGGCCATCTGGCGGCGGACGCTTTCCGAAGAGGAGTGGCGCCGCACGGCCGACGCCGCATTCCTGCGCGACGCCCGCAGCGACGAGCGGGGCGAATGGCGTCTTGCGCCCAAGACCCCCGACCGCTGGACGGTGGAGTATTCCTACCGGGGGATGCGGCTGCGCATGCGGCTGGGGCTCACGTCGTTCAAGCACGTGGGGATCTTCCCCGAGCAGGCCGCCAACTGGAACTTCATCTACGACGAATGCCGGAAGTTGGCCGGGGATTCGGGCGGTGCGAAGGTGCTGAACCTCTTCGCCTATACGGGCGGCGCGACGCTGGCGGCCCGGGCCGCCGGAGCCGAGGTGACGCATGTCGATTCGGTGAAGCAGGTGGTGACGTGGGCGCGCGAGAATATGGAGCAGAGCGGTCTGGAGGGCGTGCGGTGGATCGTCGAGGATGCGTTGAAATTCGTGCGGCGCGAGGTTCGCCGCGGCAGCCGCTATCGGGGCATCATCCTTGATCCTCCGGCCTACGGGCGCGGGGCCAACGGCGAA
Organism: Alistipes intestinihominis; assembly: GCF_040095975.1. Taxonomy (NCBI): domain Bacteria; kingdom Pseudomonadati; phylum Bacteroidota; class Bacteroidia; order Bacteroidales; family Rikenellaceae; genus Alistipes; species Alistipes intestinihominis. Next base: position 54,432 of record NZ_JBBMFL010000009.1, on the reverse strand, counting down.
AAGTGGGTGTTGGAGGACGACATCTGCGAGATGCTGGATTGCTGTGCGCGGCTGCTGGAGCCGGAAAACGCCTTCCTCGTGCTGAACCTCTATTCGATGGGGCTTTCCCCGACGCTGGCCCGCACCGCCGTAAGGCAGGCGTTCGGGGCTCCGCGCACGGAGCAGTGGGGCGAACTGTGCTTCTCCGACCGCGCCGGCAAGGAACTGCCGCTGGGGACCTATTACCGGTTCACGCGGTAGGGGCCTTTTGACATTGGATTAAAACGCAAGATATGAGTGTTTTGACCTTGATATTCGGACTTCTGAGCGGCTGTTTCCTCTCCGTGCTGGTGGGGATCATCGGCAGCCGCCGGCGCATCGGCTTCGGCTGGGCGTTTCTTCTGAGCGTGATCTTCACGCCGCTGGTGGGGCTCGTCATCGCCCTGCTGACCGACCCGCTGCCCGGCGGCGATCAGCGGTGGGGGTGCATCGGAACCTTCGTCGCCGTGCTGGGCATGCTGTTCCTCGCGGCTTTCCTGTTCCTGCTGCTGACGGGCGGAACCATGCTGCTGGCGCTGTGAATCCGGAATCCGCCTCCATCCCCCTGCACAAGGCGGCCCAGCGTTCCGATTTCGGGATATTCGTCAAGGAGATCGCTTCCCGGTCGGCGGGAGAGCCTGTCGGATATGCCCACCGCGACGATTTCTATGTGTTCGGGCTGGTGACCGGCGGAAGCTGCCGTGTCGGCATCGACTTCAGGGAGTATAGCCTTTCGGAGGGCGATGTCGTGGCTGTCCGGCCGGGACAGGTCCACCGCGTCGCGGATGCCGGCGACGCCGAGGCGCTGCTCCTCTTCGCGGACGCTGCGCTCGTCGATCCCCCGAATAAGCAGGTGCTCGCCGAATATGCGCTGTGTCCGGCTCCCTGCCGTACCGCCGGGGCGCAGCGGGACGAACTGGAACGGTTGTTTGCGATGATCCTCCGCAGGATGGACAGCCTGGAGAACGACGATTCGAAACGCATCGTGCGGTATCTGTCGGATGCGCTGATGGGGATGGTGACGGAGATTCTGCGGAGTGCGGTCGGCCGATTGCCCGGAAACCGGCGGCATGTGGAAATCGTGCTGGCATTCAGGGAACTGCTGGCGAGAGACGGCCGGATCGTCCGGAATCCGGCCCACTATGCGGCGGCTCTGCATATCTCCCCGGTCTATCTGAACGAGGTGGTGAAAAACGTGACCGGGGAGAGTGTCGGCAGGTACATCCGGAACGAAATCGTGCTGCGCGCGAAGCGCATGCTGGTCTATACGACGCGCAACATCGGGGAGATAGCCTGCGAACTGGGCTTCGACGACTATGCCTATTTCACCCGCCTGTTCACGAAGCAGACCGGAATGAATCCCACCGCCTATCGGAAAAAATACCTCGAATAGTCCAAATCCCGCCTCGTGGCGTCCATTGTCCGTTTACCCGGCAAGCCGTTATTTTGCAATCAAAAAAACGATGAACGAAAAACGGTTTGTATTCCTTGTGGATTCAGTATTGGCGCCTCTTTTTGCGCTGACGGTATATACGGGTTTGGAACTGCATGTCGCCGGGCACGGCGCGGACCATGAACTTTGGCACGGCTGGGCGGTGTTCCACACGCTCGTCGGTCTGCTGTTTACGGTGTTCGGAGCCATACACGTCAGGGACCATTGGGGGTGGTATAGAGGGCTGTGGGCGAAAGGCCCGAAGGGCAGGAGCCGGATCGTATCGGCGCTGTCGGCCGTATGCGTTCCGCTGCTTGTTACGGCGGTGCTGTTATTGTGCTGCGTAGATGGGGCCAACACGCCGGTCGGGCTGTGCCATTACGCCGCGGGACTTGCCGCGGGAATCCTGGGGACACTGCATGTGCTGACGCGGGCCCGGCGTTTGTACGGCGGGCTGACGGCGCACGTCAGAACACGTAATAGATGAGTATTCCGGCCGCGGCCGAGAGGACGATCAGCAGGATGGGGTTGATCTTGCGCCACGACCCTGCGAAGACCCCGCCGAACAGCACCCAGCTCCAGACGTCGATGAAGTTCTGGTCGCCGGGGGCGTCGCTGTGGGGGAAGATCAGCAGCAGGGCCGCCGCGGCGATCATGCCGATCACCGCCGGACGCATGCCCCGCATGGCCCCCTCGACCAGCCGGTTGTGCTGGAGCCGCATGAAGAAGCGCGCCACGAGGATCATCAGCGTGAGCGACGGCAGGCAGACGGCGAAGGTGGCGATCACCGACCCGAGAATGCCGCACCAAAGGTGTCCGGTCTGGACCCCGACGCTGTAACCCACGTAGGTCGCCGAATTGATGGCGATGGGGCCGGGGGTGATCTGCGACACGGCGACGATGTCGGCGAACTGGGCGTTGGTCATCCATTGGTGCTGCACGACCACCTCGTTCTGGATCAGCGACAGCATGGCGTAGCCGCCGCCGAATCCGAAGAATCCGATTTTGAGATACGACAGGAAGAGTTGCCAGAGTATCATTGCTTTCCTTTCTTTTTAACGGTTGCGAGTTCCCACGCGATGCCCGACAGGGCTGCGGCGGCGAGCACCCAGATCGGCGACCAGCCCAGCCCCCAGACTGCGAGGGCCGCGAGGGCGATCACCCCCAGCATGGTCCAGTGCATGCCCCGGGCCAGCGAGATGACCGGGCCGATGATGAGCGCCACGACGGCCGGGCGCATGCCCTTGAAGGCGGCGTCGATGACCGGGTTCTGGCGGATGTCGGAGAAGAAGAGCGCGATGGCCAGGATGATGGCGAACGACGGCAGCACGCACCCCAGTAGGGCCGCCACGGCGCCGCCGAAGCCGCGGACCTTGTAGCCCACGAAGACCGAGGTGTTGACGGCGATCGGTCCCGGAACCGACTGCGCGAGGGTCAGCAGGTCGAGGAACTCCTTCTGCTCGATCCATTTGCGTTTGGCGATGAGCTCCCGCTCGATCAGCGGCAGCATGGCGTAGCCGCCGCCGAAGGTGAAGAGTCCGATCTTGAAGAACGACAGGAAGATGGTGTGGAGGCGTTGCAAGTTATTCAGGTTTTATATTTTTAACATATTATGTACTTTTGGCGGCAAAAGTATCAAAACCCCCGCTTAAAAAGCGGGTTTTAGGTGCTGCGGCAGGATTTTGTACGTCAAAGCCCGTTTCCCGCTTCCGCCACTCCTAAGTCCCGCCTCTTAGGCGGGTTTACGACCGAGGCCATGACCGCGGCCGCGAGGGCCGCCGTTTCGGTGCGCAGACGCTGGGTGCCGAGGGTGATCTCCTCGAACCCGCGGGCGAGGGCGAAGTCGATCTCCTCGGGCGAGAAATCCCCCTCGGGGCCGATGAAGACCGCGGCCGTCTCGCCCGGGCGGAGCGCGTCGGGGAGGTAGACCTTGCCTTCGGGCGACCGGGCCGGGGCGCAGTGGGCGATGAAACGCCGTCCCTCGAAGGGCCGCAGCACCGCTTCGCGGAAGGGCGTGAGGGGCAGCAGCGCCGGGCGATAGGCTTTCAGCGACTGTTTCAGGGCTGCGGTGATGACCTTCTCGCCCCGTGCGGGCTTGAAGACGTGCCGTTCGCTGTGGGCCGTGTCGAGGGGCAGGAACTCCGTGACGCCGACCTCGGTGGCCTTCTCCAACAGCCACTCGAAACGGTCGGGGCTTTTCGTCGGCGCGACGGCCAGAGTCAGCGCATAGGGCATTTTTTCGAACTCCTCTTCCACGCTGACGATCCGCACCGTACAGCGTTTGGGATCGTCGTCGGTGATCTCGCAGCAAAATAAATTGCCCCGTCCGTCGGTTATATGGATACGTTCGCCGCGCCGCAGACGCAGTACGCGGACGCAGTGTTTCGACTCCTCCTCGCCCAAGGCGTACAGGGGCGGCATGATGTCCGGTGCGTAAAATAGTTGCATGATCGGAGGCGTTATTTATGGAATTTTATTGTAACTTTGTAAATAATATGCGGCAAAGTTACTAAAATAACACGACAGCATGAAACGTATCACCGCTTTATTGACACTTATTCTGACCATGACACTCGTGTCCTGCAAATCCGACAAGCATGCGGGCGAAAATCCCTTTTTCGCCGAATGGAATACGCCCTACGGGGTGCCGCCCTTCGACCGGATAGCTCCCGAACACTTCCTGCCCGCCCTGGAGCGCGGCATGTCGCTGCACGACGCCGAGATCGACGCCATCACGTCGGACAACGACGTCCCGACGTTCGATAACGTCATCCTCGCCTACGACCGCTCGGGGCGGATGCTCGCGCAGACGGAACTGATCTTCGGGATGCTCTGCGCCGCGGAGAACACCCCCGAGATGCAGGCTTTGCAGGAGCGGGTGATGCCCCTGCTGGCGGCGCACGCCGATAAGATTCTGTTGAACGAAAAGCTCTTCGAACGGGTGAAGGCCGTCTACGACCGGCGCGGCGCATTGGAGCTCGATGCCGAGCAGAGCCGTCTGCTGGAGAAGACCTACCGCGATTTCGTGCGCGCCGGGGCGCTGCTCGACGCCGAGCAGAAAGCCCGTCTGAAAGCCATCAACGGCGAACTGTCGCTGGCTGCGGTGAAGTTCGGGCAGAACATCCTCGCCGAGAACGGTAACTATGCGCTGGTGCTCGAATCGGCCGACCTGGACGGCATTCCCTCCAACGTCCGCGATCAGGCCCGCGAGAAGGCCGAAGCGACGGGCAAGAAGGGCAAGTATGTCTTCACGCTGCACAAACCCAGCCTGATCCCGTTTCTGACCTACTCTCAGAAACGCGAACTGCGCGAGGAGATTTACAAGGCGTATCTCAACCGCTGCAACAACGGCGACGAGTACGACAACAAACAGCTGATCAACGACTTCATCCGTCTGCGCACGGAAAAGGCCCATCTGCTGGGCTATCCGTCGTATGCCGACTATGTGGTGGCCGACGAGATGGCCGGGACGACCGACGCCGTCTACAAGCTGCTGAACGAGATCTGGACGCCCGCGCTGGAGCGCGCCAAGGGCGAACTCGCCGAGATGGAGGAGCTCTTCAGAAAGGATTACCCCGACGGGGAGTTCGCCTCGTGGGACTGGTGGTACTATGCCGAGAAGGTCCGTAAGCAGAAATACCAGCTGGAAGAGGAGCTGTTGCGTCCCTATTTCTCGCTGGAGAACGTGCAGTCGGGGATTTTCTTCCTGGCGAACCGCCTCTACGGCATCACGTTCCGTCCCATCGTCGTGCCGCTGTACCATCCCGATGCGATCGCCTACGAGGTGCTCGATGCCGACGAATCGCATCTGGGCGTGCTCTATTTCGACTATTTCCCGCGCGACGGCAAGAGCCAGGGCGCGTGGTGCGGCAACTACGTGGAGCAGACCTACGAGGACGGCAAGCGCGTGGCGCCCGTGGTGTCGATCGTCTGCAACTTCACCCGTCCGACGAGCAACGCCCCCGCGTTGCTGACCCTCGACGAAACCGAAACGCTGTTCCACGAATTCGGGCATGCGCTCCATTTCCTTTTCCACGACGTGAAGTACCGCGGACTGACCGAGGTGGAGGGCGATTTCGTGGAGCTGCCCTCGCAGCTGATGGAGAACTGGGCCTTCGATCCCGAGGTGCTGAAGCAGTACGCCGTGCACTACCGTTCGAACGAGGTGATTCCGGAGTATCTGGTGGCGAAGTTGCGCCGCAGCGAGCTGTTCAACCAGGGCTTCATGACCACGGAGCTGATCGCCGCGTCGCTGTCGGACATGGACATCCACTCGATCACCGAATACGAGCCGTTCGACCCGATGGAGTTCGAGCGGAAGGCCCTGACCGAAAAACGCGGGCTGATTCCGCAGATCGAGCCGCGCTACCGCTATCCCTACTTCTCGCACATCTTCGACGGCGGATACTCCGCGGGCTACTATTTCTACACGTGGGCCGAGGTGCTGGACAAGGACGTTTTCGAAGCCTTCCGCGAGAGCGGCGACCTGTTCAACAAGAAGATCGCCGACGATTTCCGCCGCAAGATCCTCGCCCGCGGCGGCTCGGAGGACGGCATGACCATGTACCGCGATTTCCGCGGCAAGGACCCCGACAAGCGGGCGATGCTCCGCAGCCGGGGGCTGTGGAACGAACCCGAACCGGTCGATTCGCTGGCCGGCTCGCCTGAGCCTGCCGAGGGCTTCCGCGTAGAGGCTGTTCCCGAAAACTGACCGGACGAAACCCATTCAGAAAGAAACCCGAAAACCGAAATAAAAAATGAAAAAAGCACTCTTTATTATGGCTGTTTCCGCTATGGCGGCAGGCTGTGCCGACAATTCGATTCCCGAAGCGCAGCTGCCCGAACTGGATATGTCGAATCCCCTGCTGGCCGCATGGGATACGCCTCACGAGACCCCGCCGTTCTCCGAGATCAAACTCTCGGACTACGAACCGGCGTTCGACGCCGCGATCGCCTGCTCGCGCGCCGAGGTGGAGGCGATCGTCAAGAACCCCAAGAAGCCGACCTTCGGCAACACGATCGTGGCGCTGGAGCGTCAGGGCGAGCTGCTCAACCGCATCTCGGGGCTCTTCTTCAACCTGCTCGAAGCCGATTCGTCGGACGAGATGCAGGAGATCGCGCAGCGCGTGCAGCCCAAGCTGACGGAGCTGTCGAACGACATTTCGCTCGATCCCGAACTGTTCGCCCGCGTGAAATACGTCTACGAGCATCCGGGACGCCTCAAGAAAGAGGACAAGAAACTGCTGGAGAACACCTACAAGGGCTTCGCCCGCAGCGGTGCGGCCCTGTCCGACGCCGATAAGGAGCTCTACCGCCAGTACTCCTCCGAACTGTCGGCGCTGACGCTGCAATTCGGGCAGAATGCCCTGGCCGCGACCAACGCCTTTACGCTCAACATCACCGATCCGAAGGTGGTGGCCGAGCTGCCGGCGTTCGTGAAGGAGGGGATGGCCGCCGAGGCCAAGGCCCGCGGCGAAAAGGGCTGGACGGTGACGCTTCAATACCCCAGCTACCTTCCTTTCATGACCTACTCGTCGAACCGCACCCTGAAAGAGAAACTCTGGCGGGCCAGCGGCTCCAAGGCGCTGGGCGGCGAATACGACAACACCGGGATCGTGAAGAAGATCGTCAACACGCGCCTGAAGATGGCCAATCTGCTGGGTTACAAATGCTATGCGGATTACGTGCTCGAAAACCGCATGGCCGAGAACACGAAGATCGTCAACGACTTCCTCGCCGAACTGCTCGCCGAGACCAAGAGCTATGCCGACGCCGACTACCGCATGGTCGCCGACTATGCCGCGTCGCTCGGCTTCGAAGGCGAGCTGATGCCCTGGGACTGGGCCTATTACACCGAGAAATACAAGGATGAGAAATACGCCCTGAACGACGAGCTGGTGAAACCCTACCTGAAACTCGAAAACGTGAAGAAGGGCGTCTTCATGCTGGCCAACAAACTCTACGGGCTGAATTTCACGCCCAATGAAAAGATCGCGGTCTACCATCCCGACGTGACGGCCTACGACGTGACGGATGCCGACGGCCGTTTCATGGCGGTGCTTTATCTCGATTTCTTCCCCCGTGCCTCGAAGCGTTCGGGGGCGTGGATGACCGAATTCCGCGGCACGAAGATCGAGGACGGCAAGGAGACCCGCCCGCTGGTGTCGCTGGTGATGAACTTCACCAAGCCCACCGAGACGACGCCTTCGCTGCTGACTTTCGACGAGATGGAGACCTTCCTCCACGAGTTCGGGCACGCCCTCCACGGCATGCTGGGCGAGGGTAAATACGAGTCGCTGACCGGCACGAGCGTCTACCGCGATTTCGTGGAGCTGCCTTCGCAGATCATGGAGAACTGGGCCACCGAGAAGGAGTTCCTCGACCTGTGGGCCGTGCATTACGAGACCGGCGAACCGATTCCCGCCGAGATCGTGGACCGCATCGTCGCCGCGCAGAACTACCTGGCGGCCTACGCCAACGTGCGCCAGCTCTCGTTCGGCATGACCGACATGGCCTGGCATACGCTCACCGAGCCGTTCGACGGCGACGTGGAGCAGTTCGAGGTGGCTTCGATGGCCCCGACGCAGGTGATGCCCGTCATTGCGGGAACTGCTATGGCGCCCTCGTTCGGCCACATCTTCTCGGGCGGCTATGCGGCGGGTTACTACGGTTACAAGTGGGCCGAGGTGCTCGAGGCCGACGCTTTCTCGCTTTTCAAGGAGAAGGGTATTTTCAGCCGCGAGGTGGCTTCGTCGTTCCGCGACAACATCCTTTCGAAAGGCGGCACGGAACATCCGATGAAGCTCTACGAGCGTTTCCGGGGCCACAAACCCGAAACCAAGGCCCTGATCGAGAAGATGGGGCTCGGCAAATAGCCCTTTGGCTCTGTCCGTACAGTCGGGAGAACTCCGGGAGGGGGTTCTCCCGGCTTTTTTTGTCGGCGGTGTCCGAGGCATCGTACCGTCTGTTCGCTCCGGGCAACAAGTGCCCCCCCCCTCCACTGGAGCGCGCAGGACGCGGGGAAATAGCCCGAGAACGAAAAAGGATGCCCCGCATGCGAGGCATCCTTTTTGAGTTGAGCTACCAGGATTCGAACCTGGAATAATATTGCTGATAATCAATGTTTTATGTGGTGTGTCTTACTCCGGTCCAACGATTCGTCCTTTTGTCTCGAAATATGATGTTCCCTGAAAATGAATGCAATAGCGTGAAATTTTAGAAAAAAGGGATTCGAAGATTTGGAAGTGAAAAAAATATTGTTTTACTTTGCATTCGGAAAATACGAGCAACTTTCAACATGCGATAGGGCGGTTGAAAGCCAAGACAGCGGACTACGATAGTGGTTGGCTGAAGAGAAAGGTCAAAACGATTGAACATATCGGGCGATACTTTCTCCCATGTGTAAAAAGACGGTGCAGCGATCGTTTATTTACGCATTTTTTTTATCCCTATCTGAACGGGAGAAGAGTTTCGCTGCTATATCAGTCATAGTAATGTCTGATGAAAAGGTCTTTATTTTTCATAAAAACATGCAAGAACATGTAAATTTAACCAATTTGTCGGCACAAGTAGAGTTGCTGGCAACACAAATTAGAAAAAATGATGAGGAAATTATTTACGATCTGACCGATCTTATGAGAATCCTCAAAGTTTCGCGGCGCACCCTTTTTACGTGGATTTCGGAAGGTATTTTGCCGACGAAAATGCTTGGTAAGAAGCACTATATTTCCAAGCGTGATTTGATGGCTTTAATCGAAGGCAACCCTGCGTTGCAGAAAGGAGGGCGCCATGAGTAATGCGCTTGACGAATTTAAGGGGGTAGCAGATGCCGGAATAACCCCGGATGATAATCCCGGATTGGAGGCTTTTGTAGAGGGTGCAGGCGAAATGCCTGCTCCCCAGCCTCTCGTGGAATTGGCAAAACCAGCTAAGAAAGGTGATAACGTGTTGATACAAATTGAAATGTATCTGCGAAGCAAATATCGGTTTCGTTACAATCTCGTGTCGAATAAGGTTGAATTTGGGCGTATTGTAGACAAAGACTTCCGGGATATGCGAGATTATGATTATAATAGTCTTCTCCGAGAATTAAAGTTGTCTGATCTGTCGTGTTCCATAAGTTCTTTACGTCAGATTTTGGCATCGGATTTTGTAATGCCATATGATCCGTACCAAGCATTCGTGAAAAATCTTCCGGACTGGGATGGACAGGACCATATTGGAGAGTTGGCGGCAACTGTACGGACGACTAATCCAGATTTTTGGGCTATATGCCTTCGTAAATGGTTAGTAGCTATGGTAATATCGTGGATTAAGCCTGATATTGTCAACCATACCGCATTGATTTTATGTGGTCCACAAGGTTGTGGAAAGACTACGTGGTTAAAAGCATTAATTCCTGATGTTCTGAGCAATTATATTTTTACCGGCAAAGTGAATGTGCGGGATAAAGATTCACAGATAAAACTTTCCGAGTGTTGTTTGATAATTATGGACGAGCTTGAAAATATGCGTCGGGATACTGATGCGTTAAAAGAGCTGATAACAAAGTCGTGTATTTATGTTCGTCGGGCGTATGCTTTTGTTCATGAAAACTATACCCGAAGAGCTTCTTTTGCAGGTTCGACAAATAATTATGATTTGTTGCCCGATATGACCGGAAACAGACGCTTCTTGTGTTTTGTAGCTGAAAATATTGTCAATAACCATGACGTTAATATGGAACAAGTATATGCTCAGGCTATTGCGTTATGGGTGGGTGGATTCCAATACTGGTTTGATAAAGATGAGATGGCTGTTTTGGAGCGAAATAATGAAGCTTTTCGTGCTGTGTGCGTAGAGGAAGAGCAACTAACTTCGTTCTATGAACCTTGTAATGAGGGTGATGCAGGCGTTTTATTTATGAAAACAACGGATATTTTGAAAAGCTTGTTGCAGTTATCCGGTTTGAGATCGCTTTCAGATCAGAAACTCGGACGGGTTCTGATGAGTTTGGGCTATAAGCGCGTTAAGAAAGACGGGCGATATGGGTATCTTCTGCGACTGCGAAAGCCTTCAGTGCCAGATTCCTTGTTGTCTGAATTAGAGTCGATGGTAGAAGTTCAGGTCCCGGAGGAACCGGAGGAAATAGAGTTGGCTCAGCTTCCTGTGGCTCGTATTGGCAGGGTCCAACGGCAGCAGGAGTAATTTTAGTAAGAAGGAGAGGGCTTTGGGACCCTCTCCTTTGTTTAATGGGTAGGCAAGGTAAGCATAATTTCTTAACCCCACCGTTTGATCAGGTACCCGAATATCATCTTGTAGAACAACCGTACCATACCATTACGTTTTTTTACTCTACAAACCACCTGTACTCGGGTTCGCCTATAAGAGCCTTAGCCACTCCTTCCGTGAATACCGACGCATTCCGGCTCCTTGCGAGGAACGAATCGATGTAGCTGGACTTGTTGGCCCCTGTAAAGAGGTTGAACACCCTCCATAGGTCAATCTCCCGCTGCTTGTCGCATGCAAACGCCGTATCGTTGTAATAGGCCCTTGCGATGGTGTTCAGATGGCAGTCCGTGAACTCGAACTCCGGGAGCTGCTTACGCTGTGCAGGCGGGAGGAACTGATACAACCGAGCCTTTCCCACCATCTGCGCGAACTGGCTTTCCGACATGGAGGTATCGAGCAACGCCCGCATCCGCTCCAAATGCCGTTTGGCATTGTAGCTCACGATCAGCTCCGTAATCTTTGCCGTCAGCTCCTGCGTGTTCGTCACCCGCATCTCCCCGGCCAGTCCGTCCGTTGCCACACACATATTGCAACACACCATGTTCTTGAACCCGATAAATACTTTGAATTTCTCAAAGCCCTTCTTACTGTAAAGGTTCTCCTGATTGTAGGCCCTTACCCCTCCAACGGTCAGATTGAGTCTGCATCCGTCGATAACCTCCGTTACGGCGGGTATCTCGATGCAGAACATCATCCGCTCGTAATAGATGGTCTTGTCATCCTCGGTAAGGTCTTTTACGGCCTTGTGGATGGCTTCGGGGGTCCGTCCCTTGACGATATGGCTCACTCGTATCTCGGGCTCCTCTACCGTACAGCTTCGGAACATCCGCTGCGCACACTCCCATGTGGTTTCGATGAACTGATTGTGCGAGATGGTCACCTCGTTGTCCTTGGAGAATACCGGGGTGATGCAGTCGTTTTGCAGATGACCGAGTGTCACGGCCTTGGTATTTGCTTCGATGAAAGGCTTGCGGGGCTGTTCTTCGGGAGTTTCCCGGAACGGGGATTCCTCTTGCTCCTCGAACGAGGGCGAGGGGATAATCAGCTGCGTTGCGTCCCGTGCATCTTCACGGAGCGTAAAGGGCAGTACGTTATTGTGCGGTTCTGCCCGCAGGATAGCTTGTTCCATAATTTGCGGAGGGTTGGGTTCGACATTGGTTGCACCAGCCGAGAATCTGCATCCCGACTTGTTCCGTAAGCGGAAACTCCGGCTTTCCGGCGAAGAGCTCCGTGCGGTCCTTGGAAGCCAACGCATAATGTTTCATGTTGACATCGAATACGATGGTGAACTCGTAGTCTACATTGTCCCGCTGTACGGCTTTCAGTCCCACTTTCTCGGGGATCATCTTCCCGTTGCGTTCGTTGAGCACGTACTCCTGCTTGCTTCGCATCGTACAGATCACATGGCATGAGGAGTTCAGAATCCGCTGGATAAAGGCGTTCTGCCGGGGCGTAACCTTGGCCCAGTTGGCGAAGGAGTTGCCTTGCAGATTGGCGTGGAAATCCAGCAGATAGTCCCAGCAATGGGAGATGCTGTCGATGATGATTACCTCCATGCCTGCACTTTCGCAGATACCGATGGCGTCGATGTATTTCTCGGGATTGTAAGGCTCCGAGAGAGACAATACGTTGTAGGCTCCCAGATGGGCATAGAGGTCCGCACTCCCGTTCTCGGTGTCAATGACGGCGATTTTGCTCCAGTCGGAGGTCATGCCGTGGGCGATAAGGAGCGACGAATAGGTCTTTCCCGATCCCGAGGCTCCTTGCAGGGCTAAGCGCATCTTGGCTGCCCGGCGTTGTGAATGACGTAATTGCATGATGAAATGAATGAATTGGGTTGAACATAATAAAAAGACTGCTCCCCCGGAATTGGAGGAACAGCCTTTCGATAGAGAGAGGGACAAGGTTATAGCGTGGCAACCGTGGTGAACTGCGGGTTGTCCCCGGCATTGTGAAGCAGGAGAAACTGTTCGCCGCTCTCCTCGGAGATCACCTCTGAAACGACGGGATGATCGAGCGGTTCTGCGGGATACTTCGAGGTAACGGCGCCCGCCTTATCGCCATATCCGAAGAAATACTTTCCCGTCTGCTCGTTGCGGATGATACGGATTTGCAGAATACCTTTCCACTCCTTGAACTCGTCGAGGGTAAAGGTCCGCAGGAATTTGAGTGTGTTTGTCATAGCCATAAAAGTTTAGATTCGACAATACCGCGGGAATAATATAATATCCCCGGAGGATAGCCGGGGTCGCACCCCAATCCCGCAAAGCGGGGGGGGTATTCGGGGAATATCCTGCGCTCGGACAAGTGCGGGGAGTTACAAAAAAAATTTGTGGTAAAAATTTGGCTTGGCTTAACCTTGTAATATCATTAATAACAACATCTAACTACTATTATCGCTATCATCAACGTATAAATCTGTATTTCTCTTCCATTATGATAGGAAAGTTGAATTCGGGGCAGAATTTATGAGGAAATCGTGCGACTTTTTCACCCCAAAAAGACAGGAATCGGGCCAATTATATTGCAATCAAGGAGCAGATATAGTTACTCCATATTTAAGAAACAATTCTACGAGGAACCGAATTTAGGTGATAATATGACCGGAGAAAAACAATCTTACTTACTCACTTACTTTATTAATTTATATACAAGTAAATGAGTATGATTTACGTTCGATCTAAGGATGTTTGTATTCCATCAAGTACAAAAATCCCCACATTCCGGAGAATGCGGGGATAACTCGACAAATTTTAATTAATATTTATCTGAGCTTTTGGCATTTTGAACATATTTAATATAAAATTTATTCGGAGCCTGTTCCTTGCAAACTGTCTTATATTGGCTTGTTATGTAAGATTTTCCCATACAATCTTTCTCGATTTTAATATTTGTGGTAAACGAATCTGCAGTAATATTCGCAATATCTGCAACATAAAAATCATTGTTTACGACAACAGGCGAGCCATTTTCTCCAATTTTATAGCTGATTACATTACCAAACTTTATAGGAGAGTTGGCATTCGTATATTTCAAATGCTTCACTCCCGATTTTTTGGGAGCAAGCAAGAATCCGCATTCTCGATAGATATTTTCCAAAATTTGATACTCATAGAATAGCTTAGATGTTTTGGGCGGGATGCAGATTAAATCTTGTTCTTTAATTTCTATCGAAGCATTCGCTCCTGCTTGCACAAAAGTTGTATTATTTTGGGATGCACCGATGGAGCCTGACATGCTACCTGATACACTTGCATTATAACCGAACCAATCTCCATAAAGAGTCCCAGACAAGGTTTCGGAATAACTTGCAGATTTACCTAATGATTTTCCCATACCAATGTTAGCGGACTTGCCATAAACGTAACTTCTATTCAAATAATAATCATTGGCATAGCCGTTGAAGACAAAGAAACATTCTTTCAAATCTACAATAATGTTTTTATCTGTCTTATTGTAGAATATAAATCCGGCGTTTCCATGAGGAGCCCATAAATTGTATGTTATTTTACAATTCTCGTCCTCATAGACCATACCTGTCTGTTGGGTTTCGACCGATTTGGATTCGGCCGTTAATACTTGATAAAATTCTTTCGAGCAGGATGAAAGAGCGAAAATAGCTAAGATAGCTATCATCGTTTGGGTGAAACTTGTTTTCATGATTGTTAAATATTAGTAATTAGTTGAATATAGCTATTATTCTTTGGTGAATATTAGCTTGCTGTTTTTATTGTCAACCGATACTTTCCCAAATCTGGTTAAAGCGGATTGTCCAAATAATAATGGAGCGTTTTGATTGTGAACTACGGATGCTTCTATATTTTTCAAACTTATCTCTCCGATGGAAACATTGCGTAATTTAATTTTAGTTCCCTGCATAATTTCTCCAGATGCTGTCTGATAATTCTGTCTACCTAAAATATCAGATCTATTTAGATAGCCATTTTTAAGCATAAAGGTAGCTTCAAGCGAAGATATGGAAATATCGCTGGCGCCCGTATCAAGAATAAACTTTAATGGCAAATTATTAATTTTACAAGGTATCTCGAATACACCCGAAGATAATTTCTTCATTGGAACTACTGCTGTGACAGGTGTCGTATCTCTTTCTATAATAATAGTAGAAGATATATCCAAATTCGTTTTTCGATATTTCTCAATTAATGCGTTGTACTCCGGCAAATTCCGGATATTATCCAAATCTTCGTCAACATCCATATGAATAAAATCCCTATATCCTTTTTCCAAAGCTATCTTTAAATATTTAAGGGCCTGTTCAGGTTTATTCATAATGGAATATAGACAAGTTGCATCATAATATGCCCTGCTTGTTGGCCGATTCTCCAAAATCGTATTCATATATTCAATAGCATCTGTTTCCCGGCTAAGATAGAATAAAGCATATTGCTTGCAATTCCCAATATATTCTTTTGATTCATTATTAACGACATAGTTGAAATCTTTATTTGCCAATTCTATTTTCCCTATATTTAAATATAACTTACCTCTATTAAGATAAGTATACAAATAATCCGGCTCAATCTCAATTCCTGCATTATAATCTTCCAAAGCTCCGGTTTTATCTCCAATATGTTCTTTAACCCAGCCACGTCTATAATAGGTCCAACCATTCATAGGGGCAAGTTCGATGGCTTTGGTAAAATCCCGAATAGAAGCTTCATAATCTCCATTCAATCGCTCTGTGTCTGCTTTTGCAGTATAGACATCAGCATTTTCTTCTACGGCATTGGCTTGGTCGAAAGCATCTATTGCTTGTAAATAAAGTCCTAATTCTTTGTAGCATATTCCAATATCATACAAAATCGAAAGATTAGGTTCTTCACGAGATTCTTTGACTTTTATATAATCTATTAGTGCTAATTCATACTTTTCCCGAGCAGAGTGTAACTTTCCTCGAACATATACCAATTCCCAATCATCCGGATGCTCTGCTATCGCACTTCCTAATCGAGCTGTAGCATAAGTAGGAATCTGTTTAGAATAATCAATCAATCTTCGTATCGAAAAATTATCTATATGGGCAATCTCCATATACTTGATTAAGTCATCTACAGCCTTACGGGAATCCCCTAATTCATAGTAAGCTTCACACCGAAATCTGTATATTTCACCATAAGTATCGTCCATTTTTTCAACTTGGTTCAATATGTCGATTGCAGATTGAAATTGTTTTATCTCAATCTTATTGCGAGCAAGCCCTATTTGTGCTTTGAGATGATTGGGATTAATCCGCAACGCCTCATTGTAATCTTTATCCGATAAAGCGTAATCTTTGCGATTATAGAATAATTGAGCTCGGCCACAAAGGATATCAACATCTTGCGATGATAACCTCAATGCTGCATTGTAATCGACCAGTGCCGCATCATAATTATCGACCATATCATAAATCTTGGCTCGCAAATGGTATAATTGAGATTTAGACATTACAGTCTTTTTTGTGTGAGTTCTAATCGCATGTGTTATGTCTGAAAGAGCATCATTATACTTGTCATACTCATAATACACGATAGCTCGTAGATACAACGCATCGGAATCATCCGGATTATTTTCGATGTAACGATCATAGTGTTCTAATGCTAAAGCCGGATCATTATTCTTATATGCCTCAATGCCTTTGCGCAGATCTGTTTTATCTTGTGCATAACCAGACGTAAACCAACACAAGACTAATAAAAAGGATAATAATTTCTTCATGGGTCTATTTTTTTAGTTTTTGAGTATATTTTCGATCTTAGATTCACTCATTTACTTTATATATCTTACAAAGTAAGTGAGTAAATCTATCTTATTTATCGAATTTCTGCATCACCCCTCCACATTTCGGGCATACCGGATTATCTTCGCTCCACTCTTCGACATTCTTTGACCCGCACCACATGCAGAAAGGTTCATCGGGGACATATTCCCAAGTAGGTTTCCATGTAGTCGCTGACAAATTAGGCACACCTTTTAGATATGAATTATCACACAGCCTTTTACAATCCTTACAAGCAAAAGAGGTGAATTTGGCTAATGGTGTACCATCTTCCCAACGATGGCCTACGCAGGAATCAGAGTAGCCGCAGGTGAAGCAGTAAAAATAAGCAGATTGCATCAGTAGGATATTGTTATATTAGTCGCTACTAAAACTTTACTTGTACTGCTCCCGTTCGCAAAAGTTCTTTCATTTCAGAACTTAGAGGCATTGTATCCATCTTACGATAAGTGATGTCTAAAATGCATGGTCTATCATTACTATCCCGATAAAATGTAATTGTTATTGGCAAACCATGCTCATCAATAATCTCCGGAACTCTCTGTGCACCATCACAATAAAATTGTTCTTGACGACATAATGCATATCTCATTTTACCATTATCAGGAACAAATGTAATACGCATCAAATTAACATCATTATACGCGGTTATTTCGGTTATTTCTATCTGTTTAAGAATTGCAGAAAGCATTATTTGCTCGATAGGTTCTTCTCCATATAATACATCAAGAGATGCAGGACGAAAATATTCCTCATATTGATTTTTGTAAGATTCCCAATCGCAATCGTCATACGTTGTGCGTAGAGAATCCATATACATCATACGAGATTGCGCATTACTCCACCGTTTTATAGGAGGGACAGAATCTCTTATAGAGGATAAGCATTGTGGATCGCCAGTTTTTATAAATTGCACTATTGCATCAACAATGGATATACATTCATTTGGATAATGGCAAATTTGAAATTCAGCAAATCTTACTACAAAAATTTCGCAGTCTCTAAAAAATTCATTTCGAAGATCATCCTTACCAGATATTTGATGTATTGGATCGCCAGTTTGTAAATCATAAGGCTCGTCAATTTCAATATCAATATATGCAATACCATCTATATCTAACAATATATCAGGAAAGAATGGCCCAATCTTCGTATCACCCTTTATATATGACGGATATCTTATACGAAAATATCTTAATAGTTTTTCCTCAAATACCCCCTTTTTAGGATTACACTCATAAGTATAATCAGCCATTGGCTCAATTTTTTCCCGCCATAAATCTTTATAAATATTACTCAAATTATTATAAATAATGCTATAATCATGTTGCAACTGTTCCTTATACTGATTAAGGCGAACTTTATAATCTTGTAACTTCTGTTGTAATAACTCCTCTCGTTCTGAATTTGTATATGGTCGAAATTTTGTTATTCTAAACCATGGTAATTCTTCAAATATTTTATGTAAAAATAAGAGAGCTATAGGGGTTATAAGTGTACTAATAACAAAACCATAGAAACAGCATTGGGATATATAATAACTTTCAGCATAAGGAAAGTTAACCTCAAAACTCATTGCAAAAGGTCTGTACAATACGGCAAACCCAACCCAAATAAAAAGGGACGCAAACAGCGTTATAATAGTTAGACAAAGCAATATACAACCAAGGGAATAAACAATATTCTTAATATTTATACCCATTTTTTCATAAAATACCCCCTTACTTATATCTGACAAAATTGGTTTACGTTCATTAAATTGAGGTATCTTAAATCCATATTTTTCCTGTGCTATTAATAAAAGTTTATCTCTTATGACTCCCTTGTTATCTGAATGAAGATAATAATGTAAAGAACAAGGATATATTAGAATAGGATACGAAGCATTAACAACTGACCTCTTGTCAGAAGATAATTCATCAGGTATTGGGGTTTCCACACTTGAAAGCAACATAATATCTTTCATTACTTTGGCAAGTAAATCTGCCTCATAACAACTATTCATACTATCCCCAAACACCCGCCCAACTCCTTTCGGGTAACTATAAAAAGAAAGTGTGGAGTTGTTAGTTTATTTACGTGGAGGTTCTGGAATACCTTAACTGAAATAAACAATACCCCACACTTGAGCAGTATATCGAGAATGATATAGCTACGCAAGTGATGAGTGTTTGTATTGCCTATCCCTCAGTTATTGAAATTTTCCAGATTTCCACGTAAGGATAAAAGCTAAACACTTTCATCAATCAATATGTCACTACCCATCGGATAGCACCACAAAGTTAGAAAATGTTTCTTAAAATACAACGCACTCGCGGGGTATTGTAGGAGCAAATGTCGGTTAAAAGTTTCTGAAAATCAAGATTGATCTTATAGAATGTTTATCATAACTTTCGGGGAAGTGTTGACTATGATATTTATTGAGTTTTACAAAAAGGCCTGCCTTACGGGCAAACTTTTTTTGTTTGATAATTGATTGATAACCAGTAGTTAGTTTCGCTTAAAAAAGCTAATCTCTACTTATAAGCATACATAGAGGGTTTCAATAACCAACTGATACTGAAGACAAAAGTATATAAAAAAGTCGGATTGTAAAACACTGGAAAAGAACCTTCTTTTATCAATCAAGGAAATCAAAAAGTGTATAGAGCAAAGTGGCGCATGTATGGTATAGATAATTCCGTACATGCGCCACTTTCTTAATCATCTGATTTGCATTGATTTACATTAATTGTTATTATATACTATCATTTGGTACTGATAAGCATTGATTTTGCTTGTGGGGTGTATTATTGTCCACCTAAAAAAATCAAGAATATCTCCTTGAAACGGGTTTGACGAGCAGGTCGATGTGCTCGTGTTCAAGGATATGTTCCATAGCCTTGTATATGGGCATCTTTTCGATACCGGCAATCTTCAGGGCTTCCATCTTGATGGTATTCTCGATGAGCAACAGGTAGTCTTCCTCCTTCAGCTCAACATATTTCTGTGACTGTGATTTTAATTTTGCCATATTGATGTTGTTATTTGTTTCCGAAGTCGGCAGGAATCTCACCCCACAGGCGGTTGTCCCAGTGCAGCACTTCGATGTCCTTGATTCTTGCCTCCATCACTTTGAGGAATATCTCCGCTTTCTGCAATGCCGGGCATCTGCGTGAAGAGGCTGTCTGTTTGTTACGATACCACGTGATGGCTGTAATGCTGTCCGAGTAGATTGTTCGCGGACTTTCCGGATGTTCCATGACATATCTGACCGCCTCGACAATGCCGAGAAACTCCCCGATATTGTTCGTCCAGTTACCGATAGCTTTGGAAAAGAGTTCTTTTCCTGAAGAGAGGTCGACAGCCCGGAAGCGTGTCAACCTCTCTTTTGCAGAATGGGCACCGTCGGTCGCAATACCCACGACCGGTTTTTCTTTCATTGAATTCCTCCCTGATGTCTGTCTCCCGTATAGATGAACCCGTCGGATTCCATACGTCGTACCAGAGCACGCGCCTGATTCAGATAGTCGGTGATGACACCTTCCTTGTACTTGATATCCTTGCGTCCCTTGAGGATTTCCAGCACACCGTCTATTGTGCGGCTCATTACGCTCTTGCCGTCTTTCGGGTCGAAGAAAATCTTTTTGTTGCCGAACGTCACAGTTACTTGATACAATGTCTTCGGGACGATCACTGTTTCCACATGCGCCTGAAATAACACGGGGGTAGCGGCAACGACTACATACCCGTTGGCTTTGTGCATGGGTTTCAACTCTACCGAGTATAGTATGTTTGGCTCGAGAGTTCCTTTCAGGTCTTCCGAAAGGACACAAATCTGCTTGCCGAATCTTGAGTCTTCACGGACTCCCATCAATTTACGTGTCTTGGAATGGCGCGAAACGAACCCTATCAGTTCGCCCGTCTCTTCCGATCTCGCAAACTTCAGTTGCGATTTTTCCGATGTCATATTACTGTTCTTTCATATTCAATCTATTGCTTTCAATTGACAATCTGTTTTCAATGGGTCACTTTTCCATACAAATATATGCCAATTTTTCACGCCAACAAAACGTTTTAGTTATTAATTTTCAGATGGTTATGTGTAATATATATAGAGAAAAGGCTGCATTCAGTACAGCCTTTCCTCCTCTGTAAAATGACTGAAACGCTCGTCAGTATCAGAAGTTTGCAGTAGATAACGGCATTTCCAATAACGGTAAATCCGCCTTCCGTTGGGTATACAGTGATTTATATCGTCAGCATTCAGATATTGGTTCCCTTGTTCCGTACCGTGGTGCATCCATGTAGCGCACCCGGGCAGGTCCGGGTTGTTCCGGACATAGAAGTCCATTTTCTCTTTACCGGCGACAAAGATATTGTGTATCCGTACGTCCTTATCGATAGGAAACCGGTAGGCGTACAACGCGAAGTCACAGATGTCGGTTTCCAGCAGGTTGCCGCCAAAGTGTTCGGGAGCTTTCCGTTTCAGGTTCTCGAACCCCTCCAAAATACCCGGCCTGTCGCATATCTCGGCAAACCTTTCATCCGTTACCGGCGCAGCCGTCGCATAAACCACCCGAAAACCATTATCCGTACTGTCCAGTACCATGACATGCGCGACTATCCCCGGTGATTTGTTGATACTTTCGTCAATGCTGTCCGAGTCCGTGGTCAGACAGCATTTCAGCGTTCCGATGATTAATACCGCTACCACCAACAGTGTCCAAGGACCTATTGCTGCCGCTATCAATATCAATTCATCGGCCCGTTTCCGTATTTGTTTCATTGATTTTGAGAATGTGGCGGCCGGATACCCCCCGGACCTCGGACACGCATACCTTGCATCCTGCATCCAGCAACCGGTTTCTACATTCTTCCAAGGCGGCGTCGGAAATCCTGATGGCAGGTATACCTGCCGCCGTCATCTTGAACCGGGGCACTTCCGTGATCCGGGTAATCGTTTCGGCATCATCAAAATACGCCTCGAATGAATCTCCGACATGGAAAAGGATGATGGTTTCCACGCCATGCCTTTCCTTCATGCCGCCGTAACAGCGGCGAATAATCTCTTCCTTTTTCATATCAAATAGATATATTAGGTTTGATGTCAGCCAAACATGAAAGTGCCTGTAATCCGTTCAACTGCCGGGCTTTCGTCCGAAATACATATACAGACTTTCTTCATCTGACAAATATACAATAAATTACGGAACGACCCATGTCTATTGCATGAAACTATCCTTTCATCTTCACCTCCCTTCTTTCAAATTGTTCGCGGATGATTTCAACGAGTTGTCCGATGCTGTCGATTTTGTGACTCTTACCGCAGGCTTTGCCATGGAACAATGGCGTGAAGTACAGGTTAAAATCCTCATCGATGGAAAAACCTCCCACGAGGACGATACCCGCCTTGATACGGTAATACTCGCCGTACATGGCGTAATCATCCGTAGTTTTGGTGAACCCGTACTCCGGCAACAAGTCCGGCAAAGTGTCCAGGATCGGCCGGATAACATCCTTGAGAAAATTCGGGGTCTCAACTTCCTTTTTCCGTTTCCGACCTTTTCTGCCGGTTCCGTTATCGTCTTGCAGGTAATGGGCATCGAAACGATCCTGATACCTTTCTGTCAGTTCCTTAATATCCATATCCTTTATACATTTAATTGTTTTCCTCAAGCCACTCTTCCAGTGTCATGGAGGCCTCGAAACCGTATTCGTCAATCTGTACATAGCCGTCCTTTTCCGTGATAAACTCTTTCCTGGTCAGGATGGTTCCGCCATGATTTACCATCACCGTCGGTTCGATGGTCGCCAGACGGTCCCCGTCATCCGACTCCCGGATATCGTATGCGTACAGTCCCTCCGGAACGGCATTCCGGTCAATCCGCATATCCGTAAACAATGCAGGCGTGTCATTGATGGTCATAGACTCAAAGGTCTCGTTGCCAATGTTTTCTTTTGTAATCATATTTATTGATTCAAATAGTTTATTATTCCTGCTTGGGAAGTTCAATGGCTCTTACCCAATTGTTCCGGTCATCAAAACATTCATCATTGATGTTGGCCGTAAATTCCAGCGGTGTCATCTTCTCAACCCGCGTTGCGGGGTTATTTTCGTAATCAACGATGATTTTCCCGGCCGGAACGTCACGTTCAAATTCGTCCAGCGGGAAAGAGAATATCCATATTTCCCGGTCTTTATCTTCCCCAAGAAACGCCTTGAGGTTGTCTGTATAAGCCTGGCATTTGTCCCACGAGGTTTCCACGAATGAAATGATTTCCTCTTCCGGTTTGCCGGTACGGTCTTTCAGGAATGCAACGGCATTCCCTTTCCAGATATCCTGCTCGACACAGAGTTCCAGATAACGTTCCCAGACTGTCACCAGCCAGTCCATGTTAATCTCATGCAGGTGGCGGCAGGTGAAACGCTCCCGGCTTTCCGCGTTGTAAAGCGTGCAGCTTCCGTCCGTGCGTATCTCCTCCAACCGGTACATGGTGTATACCGGTATCCCGTGGCCATACCCGTCTTCCCCTTCCTCCTCGACATATACCGTATGGGGCAACATATTTTCCGGCATTTTCGGTATCGCACACAGGTTGGCTATAACTTCCTGTTCCAACGCTTTTTGTTTCTCCTGTATTCTCATTGTCTATCCATCTTTTAGTATGATTTTACCTTCTTGAAATAATCTCTGTTTGTAACGACGGTGGTTGCGTATATTTTCGGTATGTTTCTTCCGGTCATATTTATACAAGCCTTTTGCCTTGTTCTCTCTCAGCAGTTCCTTGTTCCGCTCTTCGCTTTCTGGGTTCACAATGAAGGTTATCAGCCTGCGGCTGACACCGTATTCCCGGGCAAGCTGGCGCTGGCTGACAGCTTCTGTCATGTAACGGTGGAAAATTTCAGCCTTCTGAAAAGGAGTGAGCTTCTGCCTGCGGTCATATTGTGTCCCGCTGATGATTATTCCCGAGCTTTTGTATGGCATGGTGAAGTCTGTTTTTCGTTTGTGGTCCATGAATGGTAGATGCGTTGTTTGCCATCTAAGGAGAGTAGAAACCAGCGGCTATAAATCCGTTCCAGCGTTTCGGTGTCGTGCCCGTATATCGGTCCCAGTTCGTTTGCAAACATCGCCGCTACCTTCAGCCTCCTGGTATCGGACAGCTTCTCCCACCAGCGGCAAATGGTCTTGTACTGCTTCACGTCCGTTACAAGGTCCGGAACCGGAGCGGAGGAGATATATTCCGCCTCTTTGCCGCACGGTGCCTGCCAGAACCCCTGTTCGCAAAGAGCGCGTTGCTCGTCACAAACCCGTTCTGCAAAGGATTTGAGTGCCATTTGGAATATCTTTCTTTCCAGTTCCTTACGTTCCATGGACAGTTCATGCACACCCACGTTCAGCCCGTGCTTATTGCGTTCATCCGGGGAAAGCTTGTTGCTCAAGGCTTTCCTGACCAGTTCCAGCCGTTCTTTCAGAGGGCCGTATTCGTTGTTATCTAAATACCGGTTAAACAGTTCCTGTTCGTTTCCGGGCAGTATGAATATATTTTCCATCATGCATCATTTAAGTTATCGGATGTGAATAGGATATATCGCAGTGGATAGCGGGTGTCGGGGTGCGGAAATAGCCACGAGATCCCGTGCCGTCAAGGGGCGCAGAAAAACGGCATCGAACTCCTGAGTATCGTCTTCACGGATATCTCGGACTTCAATGATCCATGTGCCTTCATAGCGGCACCAGGCAATCACCTCCAAAATCATTTCCTTTCTGTAGTCAGCCGGTCCGTCCCCGAAACTTTCACGTATCCGCTTAATTGCATCGTCTGTCAGCCGGACAAATTCCCCTTTGCGGAACGGAGCTTCCGGCGTAACGGCAGGAGTCAGCATCTGCCAGTCTTCATGTCCGTCCAGGTCTTCCACAGCCATTGCGTAGGCTTTGTATTCAGCTTCGGTCTCGAAATGTCGGGTTATCACATATCCCCCGGATTCGGCCGTGCTCTCCACCGACGAGATATCCCCGGTTTTCCTGTATATGCTTACAGTATCCTTACCGAGTAGAACTTTTACTGTTATCATTATTGCAGATGGTGTGGTTTTATTATAAATGGAACTCCACGTCTTCCTCCTCGAACTCCGTGTCGTGGTCCTCGTTGTACCCCTCGACGGTCGAACCAGGGACATAGGTCTCTCCGCCAATCCCATAACGTCCGGCATCGAGCAGTTTCCGAAGGGTTTCGGTGTCCCCGTTTAGAATCCTTTCGATGTCCTCCCGGCTGCCCCGGACGCTAATTCCGAGACGTAGCCAGAGATTTTCCTCTCTCGAGGTGTCCGCCTCTTCCGACCGGTGGCGTATGATATGATAATCACTCCATCCGTCGGCATCGTTTACCCCGGCGATGTAGGCATTGTACTCCGCCTCAGTCTCGAACTCTTTCTCGTCCACGACGCCCCCGTTATCCGCCAGCCATTCTTCAGAAGGCAGTTCATTGTTCTCTTCATATTCCCGTACGGCGTCCTCGCCGAAAATCGTTGTTATCTTTATCATGTGTCTTTGGGTTTTGAATATTTGTTATTTAATGGTTATCAAACTCGTTTGCCCGAACCGGTTTGATTCGGTTCGCAGACAGCCACCCGGTTTCCGGCGCGTATCAGTTTGGGGAGATACACGTCCAGGTCACGAAAAGAAAACCGCAGTTCCTTGACGCCTTTCCCTTGCCCGTCGACGCGTTCGGCGGTGGCAATGCCCAAAATGCCGGAAGCGGCGATGGCATCATCCTCATACAATTCACAAGATTCCCCGTTTCGGAAAATGTACAGGGCATCCGGGTGCGCCGCTTTCATCTCGCGGTATTTTCCCATCATGTCGGAAACTCCCGGGACATTTCCGTTCCCCGTTACATTCCGGGTCTTCAGTAGGTTCCTCGTGGCGTCGATGTCGATGAAATTCGTCCAGCCGGCTTTATGAAGTTCGACAGCAGCTTCCCGCAGGGATACCTTCCCGTTCTCGACCTCCTCTTTCAGGGATTCGAGAATGTTCTTGATTTTATAATCATTCATCATATTTTTTATTCTTTGGTTACATTGTTACTTGTTCCGACGGTATTCCGGTCAAGGGGAAAGCACCCGTGGCCTCCGGTAACCCGTCGATACACTGCCCGTCGTCAGGATTTCCCCGACAGGTAATGCCCGATGGACTTGTAACGGTTAGGAATGTTCGCGTTCTCGTTGAAACCGTTCAGGCAGTGGAGCAAGGCATCTTCGAGCGTGACATAACGACGGTCGAAAGTTTGGATATTATCCAGACAATAAGCATTTACAGCGTATTTGAAAGGCGCGTACATCCTTTCGTTCTCCCGCTTTAAAATGACAAACCAGTCGAAATGGAGTTTCAAGCGGAAACCGTCGCTCTCGCCGACTTTCATCAGCCGCTCTTTGTCGAGAAGCCGCCGCACGAGTGTGGCGTCGAGCTGACGGGTATACTCCCTGTACGCCTTGATACGGGCCGTGTAAGCCGCGGCATATTGTTCGATGTCCGTTTCTTTCAGCCGATGTTCCGCCGGGTAAAAGTCCAGCACCTCTTTCGTCGTGACGGGAATTTTCAGGTCGTCCACCCCGATCTCGTAGGTCTTGTTTTCCAACACGTCGTGGAACTCGAACCCTTGAATTCCCATGAGGGTAAATTCTCGCGTCGGGTCAGGGAGCGCAAGTGATTTGAGCTCTTCGAGGTCGCGGCACACGGCCACGACCGGATACTTCTCGACCACGTCTGACGGGCCTCCGATGCGGATATACGCCTTTTCACACCCGTCGTAATCACCATGCCGGACAATGTCGCAGCAGGTGTAGTTGGGGGCGGCACGATGCCGCGCCGTATATTCCGTCCAAAGCTTGTCCAGCCCGGCTTTTACTTCGTCAGGGTCGGTCAGGGCAACGTTGCCGCACTGGCTGCACCGGCCGTCCGACAAGGCGTTGCGGGTAAATTCGAGGAACTGTCTGGTGTTCGGGTCGATGACGGCGGTACATTTCACTCCAGTGCCGCCGCAGATACTGCATACGATTGACATAAGTTTTTTGATTTGTGTATTTATTCGTACAATCTTTCTTTTTGACGCTTTTTCAAGGTCATCCGGAGATATTGCATCAGTTTCCCGCAGGGACACAGGGCATGTTCCCGTTGGCGGGCATAACTCAGGTCCCCGTTGGAGAGAACCATGCCTTCAGCATTGAGACAGAGGTCGCCGTAAACGTAGTTCTCCTCCGTAAGATAAATCCCATGAACAGGGTTCGGAAACCCCTCCGTGCTGCGGCCTTCCCGGAAAAGGAAGATACGCTCGGCCTGTCCCCGGACTCCGAAAAAGGGATACGGGGAAAGTGCCGCGAGCGTGGCGGCATGCTCTGCCGGATCATGGAAGCGGTCGTCGCTCATTTCGAGCATGTGGCCGGAGTCCTGTTCCTTTTCCTCCTGGTACTCGTACAGTGCGGCGCAGGCTTCTATGAATTCCTCCGAACGGGATGTGGCAGAGCCGTTGGTTACGATATAAAAGTCATTGACAGTAATACCGTAGGCGCGTACCCGTTCGAGGATATGGCGGATGGCCCGGACGTTAAGCGACGGCTCGCCGCCCGTGATGTTGAAATGGTGAATATGCCTGACATGCCGCAGCAGGTTGCTTATATGTTTCAAAGGGATATCCACGGATTCGGCATCTCCCCGCATGCAATGGGTACAGCGCATGTTGCAACGTCGGGTAATCTCGATGCAGAGATTCTTGATATATAGTTCTCTCATATTCGATGTAGTTCGGCTTAGGTTTCATCCGGGATTTCCTTTCCCGTGTAAGGATTATACAGCGGTGTGTTGCCAACTGCCTCGGCGTCAATAGCGAAACTGCCACGGCCTACGTCGTAGAAGAGTTCCAGCTTTAGTGGCGTTGAAGCGATGACTTTCTCAGCCTCGGCTTGTGACAGGCCTGAATACATCAGGCATTTGACACGACACCGGAACATTTCCGGATTGGTTTCCGGCGTGGTAACTACATCAACGACCTCGCACACTTCATCCGTGATGGCGAAGCGGTCGGGATTGGGTGTGCCGTTCCTTCTAGAGCCGTCCGATGCGGCATGTCCGGTGATTGAATGGTTCCGCACCTTTTCGGCGGGATAGGTCTTATCGCCTTTGGCGAAATACGACTTGCCGGAGGCGACACAGGCATGATAGATTACGTCGTGGACCTTTCGTCCGTTGTCAAGTATAATTGTATAGACCGTTCCCTCCTGCAAGACAGGAACGGCATTCGGTTTATGAGACATAAGATTTGTTTTTAGCTGTTTATGAATTTCGGTCTTGCACGCCGCATGATGTGTAGGTCATCGTAACCGATGGCTCTCAGTTCGGAAAGCGGGTTGCGGTACTCCTTTTCATGGGCTGGCCGTGTCATGGCGATCACGCCCGCATAGTCGGCTGCGCCATGCTGGCCGACATGCATGTAGGAGGTTATTTCACCCCGCCGTCCGCTCCACGGTATGTCCGGGAACAGGGCGATGACCTGTCCGTCGGGATAGCGTCTAAAGACCACCTTCGTCATTTTTCCCGCAGATTTCCGTGTCGATTTCATAGTCCCCGTAATTTTTGAATTCATAGTCCACTTCGCTGATAATTTCGTCAACCTCTTCGTCCGTTATTTCATCAGCCTTCGGGTTGTCGATATCGAGCCGTACGGTCAGGTAAATGGTTCTTGTTGCCATAATATCATACATTTTTTAGTGTAACAAAGCCGGCTTATGACGGACCGACGGTATATTTCTCTATCAGCCGCTTCCGGTACGCCTTGTCTTTTCCGGCGGCAAGGCTTGCCAGTTTGCGGATATTCCGGTTGGCTTTTTCCGCGACCTGCTCCACTGTCGGTCCGGGAGTCATGAAATCACGGCATCCGGCACCGCAATACCGCTGCTTCCCCTTGACCGTCCTGCCACAGGCCGGACACCGGCGCTTGCCGTCACGCTCCAGCACTTCCAGAATATTGGCATGAATGCCTTTCCACCATTCAATACGGTCTATGTCATAATCGTAGACGGTTATCGTGTTCCCGAAACTGCGGGCTTCGACCTCAACGGCAATGCCCTCATTTTCAAGGTAAACCTTCAATACCGGGTCTTCGTGAGGCTCACAGTGCCTGTCATACCAGATGATATAGGTGGGATCGTCCAGTTCGTCAGGCTCTCCCAGACAGAGTTCCGTAAGGCCGTTGTTCACGAGAATGTTGCGGATGGCGTCTTGTAAATCTTTGATACAGTCCATTGATATTTCGTTTTATGGTTGTTCCTCATTCGTCAGTTCATCTCCGAAGCGTGGCCGACGAACTGGAAGATATCGGCGTATTGTTCGCTGTAGATATAGAATCCGTCCCGTTTTTCCCCGGTCTCCGCATCTATTCCGTCAGCAAGGAGATATTCCCCGTCATCCGTCAGGTAGACATCGGTAAGCTTGATACGGGGCGTGTCGTGCTTCCCGTACAAGGTTGTCGTGACGGGGAAGTTGTTGTCATCGAGTTCCTCCTCTTCTGTAAGGCCGAGTGATACGCGGCCATATTGTGCCAGGAACTCCAGCATGAATTTCAGCATGGCTTGCTCGGCCTCGTGCAGCCGTCCGTCGATAAAGGCGTACTGGGTGGCGAACAGATGCAGCTTGTCGGCGCTCATTTTGTCCGGGGCTTTGCCCGGCTCCGCATTGTCTTTCTGTATTTTATCCATATCTGTCATATTGTTGGTTTCATGTTTCCAGCGGGGTGAAGGAGACGGTCAGTATCACTTTCTCGTCACCCAGGTTGAACACTTTCAGGCAGTCGTTACTGATAGTCCTTTTCAGGATGTCTCCCCGGTATCGGGAATTGCGTACCTTGAAGGTAAAATCATCAATGAACGAGCTGATGCAATGAAGCACGTGGTCGAATTCTTCCTTACCATACCGTTCCATTTCAGGGAAGATGCCTTTCAGATGCGCCCGCAGGCTCAATATGTAGTTCGGGGTCTTGCCCGTGATTTTTCCCGAGTATGTGATTTTGTATTTCCTGTCCATGATATGCCGTTCCATTTAATCGTTACTGTCATACCAGCCCTCGATCTCATCGAAATAGCCGTTCGAGTCCCATTCTTCCAGCAAGGTGGTCGGGTACGTCCATTCAAGGCTGTAAAACAGATCCTGGCACACCTCTTCATTACCCTTGCACAGGGCGAGCAGTGAGTTATGCGTGAAACAGCCGTCACTGCTCTCCGACACACGCCAGTCCTCACGGTCTTCTGCCGCGTATTCAGGTACATAGCACACTTCATCGGGGCGGTTGAGAAAGGCATCCTCGTTCTTGTAGATGTTTCCTTCCCCTCCGTATTCCAGTTCATAGAACACACCTTCCGGCGTTTCTATCCTGTTGCCAATCTCTATCATAGCGTTACCGTTTCGTGGGTATATATAATCACCATCCGGGAGGAGAGCACCTTGTCGCGTACCGTGGGGTTGGCGATTGCCCAATCGGAATGGAAATGCATGTCCGGAATGGATGCGGTGTCCACAATATCGCCCCCGTTTTCCAGATGGAGATAATCCGGCTGATACAGGTCGCAAAGGAATTTGCCGTCCGTATCGCTGATGGCGTATATCTTGCCGTCGAGTGCGGCCGTCATCTCCTCCTCGCTGCGGTAGACCAACAGGTATTTACAGCCGGTCTTCATCTCTTCCGCAATCCGCTTATGCAGTTCTTCAGGAGATAATTCACGCAGTCTTGACACGACCGCCCCGATACTTTCCACGGCATCGTAGCTGTCCAAGACATCATGGCAGGTCGTTTCAAACTCCTCTTTCGGACGACCCGCAAAATTGATGGTACGGACTTCCTGCCCGTGCCCGCCGAGCAGGTAAAAGGGCGTACCGTTCCATTGTTCCTTTCTGACAGAGAGCGGCCGGGAGCATTCCCGTGTCTGCCGGTTCACAACGGCATACAGTTCCAGACTTTCCCCGCATTCCATACGCAGGATATGCCGGGCGAACTCCGTAAATGTCATGATTTTGATTCCTTCCCCGTTCGCCGTGAAGAAATCCTGTCTTGTCTGTTTCATAAATCCGTTTTTTTAAGAGTAGGTAATCGTTTTGTATAAGGGGTGGAATACTCACCTCGTTTTGAAAAAAAAGACCGCCGCAGCCGTAGCCGCGACGGCCCGTCATCATTATGGCATGTGATGAACAGGTTCTATTTTCGTTATTCGGCCTCGTAGTACGGTACGCCGTGCCTTACCACTGCTTTTTCCATTTCTTCCCACCAGATTTCACTATGGCGGTCATTGTCAAAATCTATGGGCTTTCTTTTACCGAGCCGCAGCCGGTCCCGTGTCTCCATTTCCGTTTCGTACACAATCTGTTCCATTTCTTCGTCCGTAACATGGTAGGTATCGAACGGCTCCGGCAGAGATTCCAACTCCCTGCGTGACAGCTCGGATTGCCCGCAGGTGAAAACCTTGTCATAGAAAGCGTCATCTTTCGGCGGCAGTTCGGGTTCCTGTTCCGGCAGCACATCCAAATAATCCGACTCGTACAGGTAGTTTTCGTCGCGCCCCTTCGTCTGCCGGTTGTTCTTGAACTCTTCCAGATCACTTTCCGTCAGGCGGAATTCCTTCTTCTTACGCCGCAGGTACTCCATCATGTTTTCGAGGGAGGAGAACGGGGCTATGAGCTCCATGGAAGAACGGTTGTGCCAGGCATCGCTCCGGTACAGCAGGTAGACCTGCGGGCGGTTCCGAGCCGCCTCCTTACGGTATTCGCCGAACTCATACAGGGCGTTGTCGAAACTTCCGAATGCCAGCCGGACTTTGTCTTCGACGGATATGGACTCCCGGCATTCCTCGAAACGGCGTTGCACGTATCCGATGAAATCCACGTCTTCCAGAGTCTCCATGACCGTGCTGTCATCAGTCGAGAGCGCGATGTCAGCTCCTGCGAAATTGTCGGCTGACAGCACGTGTTTCTCTTCATTGTATTCGTCTTCCGCCCTGCAGACGGCCAGACCGGGCGTTTCTGCCTCGATCTCCACGACCTTACGGAGCGTCTCTTCGATAGCTATCCGGTATTTTTTCATTGTATGATGTTTATTTGTTTCAGTTCACGTTTGTAGTTTCTCAATGACGGCTTGTGCCCTTTCTCCCTTACGATCTGGCGCATCTGTGCAAAGGTGTATGCCTTCTCCATGTCCAGGCCGTAGTCCGTGGCGAATGCCGTCATTCCGATATAGCAGAAGCCGAACTTCCGGTGCAGCATGTCGGCCGTATAAGGAGTCATGTCTTCCGCCAAGGTTACGGGGACAGCCATTCCCCGGATCTTGAACTTCAAGCCCTCGATAAGGGTCCCGCAGTTGTCGCTGTGGTAGGTCAGGTCCCTGCGGCGGGCGCAGTAACCGATGGTCTCACCCATGAAGGTGTTGCGGAAGATTTCCGTACGGTTCAGGTCCTTCAACTTCTCGACACCGTAATAGCAGACCGCCTGTACGGCTTTCAACGCTTTGTCCACACGGGGTTTGACAAAGCGGGGGTCGTTTTCCGCCACGATCTTTTCCAGCCACGTGCGGTGGAAGGTTCCGACAGGCACGTCGAACACCTTCTCCGGCGTGCAGTATTTTGAATCCGACCGCGTCATCATCAGATGTGCCGAGGACGGCTCGTATTGTTCTTTCAGGTAAAAGGCCAGACAGGTATTGCCGACTTTGCAGTAAGTATAGTCGTCACGGCTGTTTTTCAGCGACAGCATCGTGGTTTCCCCGCCGTAGAACTTCTCGGGCAGTCCGGTCTGTCGGCAGAACTCCGTGAGGAAATGTCCGGGGATGGCATGTGCATAACTGCGCTCCTGGTAGCACTCCTTCGCCATTTGCGGAGTGATGAACCGTTTGGCAAAGTCACAGATATGGTAATGACCGTAATCATACGCCGCCTGCGTGTTCGCGGAGCTCTGGAACTTTTTGGGCATCTGGCGGAACCAGCGGAAACTCGTCCCGTGCTCCATGCAGTAGTCGACAAATTCCCGCGTCCATACATTTTCAGGAAATTCGGGACAGTTGCCGTTTCTTCGGATGAATGCCTTGCACACTTCCACCGTGAGCAGGGATTGTTCAGTTTCCTCGTCGATATAGCAGTTCGTCTCCCGTTTGCTGTTATCGATGGCAATGACCAGTCTTTCCGGTGTCTTGAACCGCTTCGGCAACTCCCCGAACATGTAAGGGTGTTTCTCCATCAGCCGGTCCGCCAGCATGTCGTCCAGATATACCGACAACGGCTTGAAAAACTGGGGGTCTGTGATGAAGTTTTTTCCTTCGGTCGAACAGACAGCCGCATGGAGAATCTCATAGGAATAGAACCGGGCGGGAACAAGCGAGAGGTCATGTTCCGCCATCTTGCGGTAGTATGCCGCAGTCTTGAAACGGGACGGCACGACGGCATCGGTAACCGTGCTCAATATTTTCATCCCGTCGAGCATCCCGTAATAGAACTCTTGAGTCTTTACCTCAACGGGGACATATCCGAGGATAAGCCCCGTTTTCATGACGGCGTCTGTCCTGCTGTCCGTGTAATACGGGTCGTAAATATAGCTGCGCAAGGCCAGGTATGCCAGTTGCGCATCCCAAAGGCGTTCAGGTATGAAGGCGAGAATGTCGAAATCCCCGCGTCCGTTTCGGATGACCGCTTCTGCCATTTCTCGGGTAACCATTGCTTCGGGAACGGCCGTGATATTCTTCGGTTTTTTGCGCATGGCGTAGTCACAGACTGCTCCCGAACGGTACGCCTCCGGAATATTGCGCAGCTCGAAGCTGTGCCAGCTCTCCGTGCTGCCCGCGATGATTCGTTCTATACGTCCGGGTGTGAGGAAACGTCCCGGAATATGGCTCAGCACCTCTATTTCCTTGCTTTCGACGGCTGCTTCCACGATCTCTTCCGTGAACAGGTGTTCCGGCAGCCATTCTATGGCCGATACGATGTTATTGTGCCGCATACAGTTTCTTTTTAAGGTTGGACGAACGGACGATTCTCACAAGGCGGCACCCCCGGTAGACATAGAGTATCCTGGATTCCCGTTCGGCGAGTTCCTCAAGTCCCTGCCAGTGCTGCGGTGTATTTATCTTTTCGAGTCGGACATGGTTGTTCACATATACCGTGATCGGTTTCATGCTGTCATGGGAGGGCGTATCTTCGACGAAGAGCGGCTGTTCACAGTATTCTCCCTTGTCCATGACATGCCATCTGCCGTTATCGAACAGGAGGCACGTGTCCTCCATGCGGCCGAAAATGTCTGCGTTGTCCGCGATGCGTGATGCGGATTGCCGCGGTGTTTCCCGTCCGTCACGGATCTTTGAAAAACAGTGGACGGTATCGCCGGTTCCTGTCCATTTTCCATAGGGTGACGGTCCCAGTTTTTGTATGTCGCCCAGCGACAGCAGGGCATCTACCCGTCTGTCATTGGGATAGAACACCCGGAGTTTCCTCACAAGGTCTTTTGAAAGCGTCTCATGGAGCGCCTTGATGTGCCGGACACTGCCGTCCGGCAACAGTTTTCCGATTTGTATGCTCATAATAGTGCTATCTCTTGTTGTTGAAGTATAGCCGGGTCGTCCTTCTTTCGATTGACAGTCCGGCTTGAAAATTATGATTTACAGAAGTCTTCGGACTGGTATCCGGCCATGTCCGGTACGGAACCGCGTGTCATTCCGTCCTGTCGTCTTCCCGTCTTTTCATTTTCAGTTCCCTGCCGGTTGCCGTGCGGCAGAGCGGCAGTTTCCCGGAAGCGGTTTGCTTGCATCCCTCGACGAGCCGTCCTTCAGACACCATTTTCCCGTACATTTCCCTGATATAACGGTATGCCGGGGAGGTGTTCGAATAAACGGACTTCCCACGGAGTGTCTTGACACGCAGCTTTTCGACGAGTATTTCCAGCACCT
Organism: Alistipes intestinihominis; assembly: GCF_040095975.1. Classification (NCBI taxonomy): domain Bacteria; kingdom Pseudomonadati; phylum Bacteroidota; class Bacteroidia; order Bacteroidales; family Rikenellaceae; genus Alistipes; species Alistipes intestinihominis. Next base: position 19,987 of record NZ_JBBMFL010000009.1, on the reverse strand, counting down.
GCTCCCGGCTCTTGTACAGGTTCCGGCGCTTGGTGCGGAAGGCGTCGAGAAAGACACCCCCGATAGTCATGTCATGAGTCTTGTGGTAATACGCGAGTTCTTCCTCCTCCGTCAGGTCGAGAATCTCGCCGTAAGTGTCAGTACGTAGGTACCGGAAGGTCGTTCCTTGTGCCAGAATCTTCTCGATAAGCTCCATGTGCTCTTTAAGAACAGGGCCCGATAACGATTGGGGATGACAGTACAGGCATGTCTTTCCGAGATACACCTCGGGACAACCGTCTTTGTATTTGTTTTCCTTGATGCTGAACCCTGTTTCCGTGAAAAGGCGCTTTACCTCGTCGAAGAAGCGTCCGGCTTTCTCTTCCGGCATGCGACCGCCGTCATAGCCGGACTCGACGCGGAAGTATGTGTCGATATATATCGGTGTGTCCATTTACAGTTCTGATTTTGATATGTTATATAAAGCATAGCCCGGAACCTCCCGCTCGGGTTCCGGGCATCGTTGAAAATATTCTCATAGACGTATGGAATCGAACACTTTGTCGATGTCCTCCTGCGCCAGCCCGATGTAGCGCCGGGTGGTTTCCAGGTTGGAATGGCGGAATATCTGGTTGAGCAGGATCAGGCCCTCGGCCGAGCGTCCCATCAGCTCGTAGACATAGCGCCCGAAAGTCTTGCGGAAGGTATGTGTGGAGAATGCCCTGATCGGCAGCCTGTACCTTACCTTGAATACCTTGAGCAGCCTGTTGATGTATTCCAGCGAGTAAGGTTTCCCGGTACGCGGGCTGAGAAAGATGTACTGTTCGGGGGCGGGTTGTCCGAGCATCTCGTACAGGAAACGGTTCTTCTCCTGCACGTCCCTGTTGAACTTGATCAGGCGGTTTTTCTTTGTTTTCTGCTCGATGCGGGTCATGGTGCTTTTTCCTAAGATGTCTTTCCAGCGCAGGGTCCTCACGTCGGAGGCCCTGCATGCCGTGCAGAACGACAGCCAGCAGTAGGTCTCCCACAGGTACTCGCCGTCCTTCTCAAGCCCGCGGACCAGCCTGTTATATTCCGCTATGGGCAGGTAGTCGGCTGTCGTCAGTTGTCCCTTGATTCTTGTCACGTGGCAGCCTTTTAAGATTCCGGCAACCCTTCCGAGAGCATCAGCTCGGCCAGCGCCCCGTTCTGGGGAATCATGGCCGGAATGTCCGTACGTCCGGGCTTGTAGATTTCGGTTGCCACGTTATAGATATCCCACGCCGTGAGCGTCTTCTTCTCTTCGGTGAGTTTGAGCAGGTCCTCGGTGAAGATGGAAATCTGGGACTGGTTCAGGGGATAGGTCTCCACCTTGGACGAAAGACGCTTGTCGGAACTGTCATGCGATACGCGCAATGCTGTCAGCAATCCGATGTAGGCGTACATCTCCACCGGGGTAATTACTTTCGCTTTCAGGCGGCGGATGCGTTCCCTGTCCTCGTTCATCTGTACCTCGAAGTTCGAGAGCCACTCGTCTACACGACCGAAAAGCTCTTCGGTGGTGACTTTGTCTTTCCCGTAGTTCGACACACTGCGTTCGGGGGAGAGGATGCACTGGTTGTGGCACACCCTGACGCACGGGCCGATGGCCGCCTGGATGCCGTCCTGATGGAAGGCGATGACAAGCGTCGTGGTCAGCTCGTCCGTTTCCCATTCCTTAATGCGGATGGTCGTATAAACGCGGCGCAGGATATGCGCCTCGACGGCCATCGCCCCGTACTTTTGTTCCACCTGGGGCAGGACGACCACGCCGGGCTGTGCCTTGTTCTTGTTCTGGGCGGCGAAGATTTCCTCCACCTCGTAATTCAGGTTGTGTTTCTGGCAGATGTCCGCCATGCGCTCTATCACCTCGTAATGGTAGATTCCCTTGAGCGGGTTGCCATAGATGTCATTTTCCTTGTGTGTGCGCCGGAGCGTGTCGAGCGTCATCACCTCGACGTTGTTGTTCTGGAAATCGAACTGCACGGGGGCGGCCGTTGTTGCTAATGCTGTTGCCATAATGATTGATATTAAAAAAGTTATACAATAAGAAAGGCGGTGAACCGTTGTCCATCGCCTTTCCGGAATTCATTTTGCGGTTTCAGGCAGGTAACGCCTGCATATCAGGTCCGTGATACTCGGGTAATACACGTTGCCATAAGTTCCGTATGGTCCGAAACGGGCAAGGAAGCGGAAGTAAAAATCTACCGGACGCCGGTAGCTCGTCTGTATTTTGGTTTTCAGCAGGCGGTAGGCGTACTCGTCAGAATTTTCCACCTTGACCTTGCGTCCGTTGAAATAATAGTTTCCCTCCTTATCTGAAGAAAACGATACCTCTTCCTTTGCCGGACGCTCGCCGGCAACGACCCTGAAGAAGTCCTCCAGGGAGCGGCAATCCTGGTATTCTACCGGAATCGTGTCGCCCTCTCGCAGTTTCACGTCCAGTTTGTCAAGCAGTGTCTTGATGGCGGGCGTGTAGATATTTTCGGATTGGAAGCATCTTGTATCCCGCCAGTATTTCTCGAAAAGAGAGCCGGTTTCAAGGAGTAGGAACAGGGTTTCACGCGCTGTCTGCGGTTTATCGGCCAGATATGGAATATACTCGGTCACCAGTATGGAAAGTGAAAGATACTCCTCCGGTTGCAGTTCGCTCTTCTGGTGCAGGTTACAGTGCCTCTCGAGCAGGGAGTCGATGTCGGCTTCCCGCAAGCTTTCGTCCGTCCATACCAGGCAACCTTCTTTCTTGCAGGCGGGACATTTATCCGCTCCATACGGCAGGAGCATCACCTTGCCGCAATCGGAACAGGTGACCAGGTCGCCTCGTTCCGTATAAACATCTACCGTTTCCATTCTCAATCCTCCGCGTAAGGCCATTCAAGGCAGCAGTCATTGCATACGGCCACGCCCTCGTCACTCAGAATGTCAATATCTGTGCCCCCACATTCGGGGCATACCGGTACCTTTTTCTTGTCCATTCGTCGCTCTGCCGCTTCTTCCGTCAGAAGCAGCGGCACCCAGTATGCCGATGTGCCGAAATCCCGTATCCCGTTTTCATCCTGTATGGGTTCACAACCTTTCGTTCCCATGTATTTCTGGGAGTCCGGCCAACACACGGCACGGTAACACTTGTCCCGTTCGGGAGATTTGCCGGTATGGCGTATATAGTCTTCCTCGGGCACGTAAAGCGCCCCGTTCTCCCCGCTTCCCCATGCCGGATAACCGGTTCCTTCTTCCTCGAAAGGAGCACTTTCCTCGGGAAATTCCACGAGTGCATATAACTTGTCATCCCATGCCAGGGAACACTCGCCGCAGTGGAACCGACTTTCGTGAATATCATAACGGATATTTTCCGAATTGCATTTCGGACAGATAATGTCTTTTGTTTTTACTTTCGGGAAACTCAGGATTTCTCCGGCAATGATTTCCATGCTGGGCCAGAACAACTGTTCGCAGTAATCGTCGGCCATCTTTTCCGCCAGATTCTGCATGTCGTCATCGCTGATCTTTTCCACATCGAAACCTTGTCCTTCCAGGTCATCGCGGTGGACGGACGTGATAGGGAAATACCCGGCGTTCAGCTCCCGGATAAATTGTCTTTCCTCTTCTGTCGGTTCGGGTAAGTTGTTGAAATATTCCCTGAGCCGTTGATAAAGTTCTCTTACCATAATTATATTCCTGTTTTTAATCTAATATCCACCAGTCGAGGACCAGTAGTTCCGGTCCATGATTTTTTCAAGTTCGAGGTCGGAACGTTCTTTCCAGAGGTCGAAGTCATCAAGCAGCTCCGTTCCGTCCTCCAGAGAAAGCACAGTATCCTCATTGTCAAACAGATAGTCTTGTATGTCATATCCGGACGGATAACGGTTTTCCCGGATGATTTCTTCTGCAATTTCCTTGTCCATTCGGTTGCCATTTTTTCAGTTCGCCGGTATTGTAACCGGATTCATTTGTTTTGTCTTTTCCTTGTAAAACCTGTCGATGGCAAGGAAGTAGTCCTCCGCATCCCAATCAGTGCCCGCATGCTCAGTCTCGAATTCTTCCGCCCACTGGACGATCTCGGCATTGACGGCACGGGAGTCCCTGTCCTCCCACAGGTTGTCCGCCCCGGCATTGTAGGCAAGGTCCACGACAGCCTCCTGCAACTTGTTGTAGCCGTTACACTCTCTACCGTTGGAACGCAGCCATAAGTCCACGTCGACGGCATCCTCTTCCGTCGTCCCATTGTGCAGGCACAGGCACTGCCCGTTGCCGTTATGGCATACGAGGACCGGCCGTTTGGTGTCGGGGCATATCCGTACCAGCAGCTCATTGGCGGCAAGTGTTTCCGTATCATGCCCATTGAGCATTGCAGGAAGCGCCTGGCTGACCAGACTCAGGATTTCCTGTTCCTCCTTTGTCCCGGACGGCTTGGAAGCCAACAGGTTCTGTATGCGTTTAAGAAGATTGTAAATCATAATCAGCAGTCATTATGTTCTTTCCAGATTTTACGTTTCTCGTCATAGCCCTTGTTTTCCCACCATTCATTGCAGGTTTCGGCAAACCCCTGATGGTTGTCTCCGGCCGGACACTTGTCCTGACGGCAACCCGTGATCTGTTCCATTTGATTTGCGTCCAACGAGTTCCACCATTCCTCCATGCGTTCTTTGAACTCTTTTAAAGTACAGAATGGCTGATGGTCCTCGCATTCGTCGCACCAGTTATCATAGCGGTCTATACCCGTGGTACCGATGAATGTACGGGCATTCGGATCCACCCATGCCTGGGTCTGTATATTGTCTGAACCGCACCCCTCGCATACGACAATCTCGTCGTCATTGACATCAGCGGAGATGAACCCGTGTTCTTCCAGCCAGTGGGCAATCTCAAGCAATCCCTCGGTCTGTACCTGTCCGATGGGCTCATCGAAATCCTCGCCGGCTTCGCCGTTGAGCGTGCAGAGCAGTTTGCCGTTCCCGTCGATGAAAAGTTCATAAACGGTCGCACTTTCATAACCGCCGTATCCGTAAAAAGCGGAATTGTGGACCACCACTATCGGGGAGGTTTCATACTCCGCTGATTCCGCCTCCCGGTAATGTACGCCGCAGTTGCGGTAGAACGTGCCGATGATGTTGTTCTCCTTCTTCACGGCGTCGCGGATTTTCTCCATAAGTGATCTTCTGATGGAGATGATACTGAGGTGCGCATAATCCTTACGGAGACGTCTGTACACTTCCTGCTCGAAGTTGCCTCGAACAGAGTCGAAAGGGGATACGCCGGCGTTCTCCCGGATATATTTGTCCTCGTTAAAGTTGTAGCGCCGGCAGACAATATTCTTGACGCGGCGGAATTCCTCTCCGGCAAATTTGAGGATACTGTTCTCGCCTAGCGAAGTCGGAAAATAGCAGCGGGGCATGTGCACTGTCATTTCACGGTAAAGTGTGTCATCGTCTTCCGGAAAGGTTCTGTCTGTTTCCGGCTTTGTAGGTTTTTCCTGTTCCATGTTGCTTGTTTTTTATCTGTAGTTGAACAATTTCCGGTTTGCCGCCCGTTGCATGGCGGTCACCATATTCTTATGTCATAATCTTTAAAATAGTATTCCAACTCTTTTAATCCTTCCAAAGAGTGCAGCTCGTTCTTTCCGGTCACTTCGATGTCGACGGATACTGCATTTTCATCTTTGATGTTTACTTTGGCATTGTCAAACACGCATCTTACATATTCTGCAATGCATGAGGCAGGCAGGTCGTTTTTTACAATATTAAGTACCATATTATTTATTGTTCATTAAATGTTTGCTACGTCCATAAACCGGGCACCGCTTGCGGTATCTGCATTCGCCCCGGGCCGCGTCGGTATGCGCCCGGTGCCATTCATCCCAGCTCTTCACTCCATTGTCTGTAAGGAATATGATCAGTTGCATGCAGCAGAAACCGCGTTCCTCACGTTTCCGGTCATGAAGGTTGGCCAGCCCGTTATCTTTAGGTTTCATACAGGTTTGATGTTACGGCAGGTTTGCTCGAAACGCCTTCATGGCATATCATTAAAACCATGAGACATGCACATAGGCATCGCTTTGGTCACTGCCGTTGATTAGACAATCAAGTACTTCGATAAACTTTTCCCGGTCCATCCCGGCCTTTGCCAGGCAGGAATAAAATTCTTCGGCATTCTGCCGGAAGGTTTCATCCTGTTCTGAGATATGTTTTCTTAGCTGCTGCAGACCCGAACGGGCTATTTCGAAGTCATCGGTATAGGCGTCTTCTGCGGAGTTATCAACTTCGAACATTGTCAGGATATCATAAAAGATATCCTGACCGCCCCCGCCATACATACCCGGATATTTGTATTCGATTTGCCAAACTCTGGCTACATGTAGTTTCTGGCCATTATCTTTTCATTTTTCGGATTTGTTGTCTTATGCAGTGCAGCATCAATTCGATACCACGGATGCTTTCCTCATTCTCTTTCAGTTTGTAATAGTAGGCGTTCGCTTCGTCGTAGTCTTCCCGTGCCTTGCGCAATCTGCATTCCTTGGCGTCACGGACCTGTTCATGGGACAGGTCGTAACCGATGAACTCGTCCATGAAACAGGAAACCGTACGCCCGTAATAGTGGTCCGTGCGGGTTTCCACCGCAGTACGGATGATGTCGTCGCACCGCCTTCCGAGTGTCCGGAGTACGTCGCTGATATGCCGGTCATGGTACTCGTAACCGAAGAAACGGGTATACCACTCGTGTTCCTGCCGGTTTGTCTTCCCCGCGTAATACTCGTACCATTGGGCGTCGCACTTGGTGTGCCTCTGGGTAACCTTGAATATGGCATACTCTTCACCGATCCATGTAAAACGTGAGAGTATCTCACTCGCTTCTTCCTCATAGTAGCTATCCCGCCAATTCAATTCTTCGGTCTGGCTGAGCGGGAGGAATGACTGTTTGGTGATCCACTGCCCGAAACCTTTGTGCGTGACATGCGGAAGCACTTTCACGACCTTGCTCCATGCCTCGTTGCAGGCTTCATCCAGTGAAGGGAAACTTTCAGGAAAGCGTTCCCTGTCCGTTCCGTCTCGCAACACCTCGTTCCAATCTTTGTCGCAGACAATGAGGGTGAGGTCCTCCCTCACATGGCAGTCGCGTTCGCAATAGCCGTAGGGAGCATCGCAGAGCGTGTACCACTCCTTCGGTCCATAACCGTCGTCACGTCCCAGATAGCGTTTGGGCTTACCCTTCTCTGTCTGCACCTCCCACACTTCCGTGCAGTTTCCACGGTCGATATGGTGCAGGCGTACCCTGATTTCCTTGTTATCTCGTTTTTCTTCCATGTCGTTCATTTTTAGTATGGCCTGTCTTTTTCTTTTCGAGAATCCGGTAGATTTCTTCAAGGTCATGCTCATTGTCTATCGGTTGCCCGTATTCCGTATCCACGATGACCACCCTGGCATTGGCCAGGTGACATCCTGCTATCGTCTTGTCATAGCCGCTCCATTCAGGATTGATTTCTGTTACCGTGTCAAATTCAAGTCCGTATGATGTCTTCATTGTATTTCCAGTTATTATGCGTATTTTTCTATTTTATGCTACCGCTTTGTTCTGCCCGTCGATAATATGCCTGCATTCGGCTTCCAGTTCTTTCATACATTCCGTACCATAGAATCCCCAACAACTGTCCAGTTCATTGTCATCGTCACTTTCCGGCATGATGCGATACCCGAAAACTTCCCCGGTATAGTAGTTGTCAAGGGTACTGATTTCGTCTTGCAGGTATCCCTCGATCCGCTTCCTGCGTTTCGCGGTGATGTTCTTCCACCCGTATTCCCGGCGCACCTTGTCCAACGGTACCGCGATGATTCCGAAAAATCCGGAATCCCACGGGCAGCTGAACGGCGAGGTGGATATTGTAATGCCGCCATGGTCGTAGAGGTAGACCGGCAGGGCGATATATTCCTTCAGGAACGATTCCCGGAAATTTCCGATATGCCCTTCAAAAACCTTGTCGATATCGAAGTGGTCATCAAACTCCTTCTCCGGGCGGTAGCGACGATGTGCCGTATAAAGCGTACCGAGATTGTCATATGCTTCACGCGGGCTTCGGGCGTCATCATCATAATAGATGTTGATGCGGTACCCGTTATATTTGATTTGATTATATAGATTCATTTGCCTGGGTATTATGTCTTGTTACAAAGTCTTACAAATTGTTCCGTAATCTCGTCCCGCTCGAACTCGTCGCAGTTCAGGTCGAAGAATATACCCGAAGCCGCGAGCATGTCACGGGCTTCCCCGTAGGTAAGGTCGTTCCTGTGCCTGTATCTGTCCACCATGTCCCGATGTTCGGCTTCCGCCCGGTCGTGCAGCCTCATTTTATACAGCCTGTACCATGCGGGGAACTGTTCCTTGGAAACCATATTTTCCAGCTGCAAGTCCCGGTATCTTCCCGGTGCCAGCAGGATGTGGCTGTCAATGTAGGACTTCGCCTCGGCTATGATTCCCTCCCTGGTGAAGGGACGGTGGGAGCGTGCCGTGAAATGCACCCATCCACCATGCAACGGGTGTTCGATTTCAATCTGCACACCCTGCCTCCTGACATGTACCACGATATAGGCGGTCTGGCCGGGGAACATATCGTCCTTGAGGCTCACTCCCCGGCAGGCCGGCGGGTCAACATGGATGTAGTGGTCCTGCCTTGCGCCCCCGAGGAACCTTTCAAGCTGCCGCATCGACTGGCGGTAGATGAATGTCCCCACGCGGCACTGGCCTCGGCGGATGTCGCCGTAATAGTACTTTCTTGCCCTTGCTCCGGTAATGCGGGACTCGTCCGATGCCTCGAAATAGCTCCGGTAGGTATCGTCCGTACGGCAGAAATCATATATTTCCTGAAAAGTCCTTGTTTTCATTTGTTACTCCTTTTTATGTATTGTCTTCTTCCGGCGGGGGAAATTCCCCCGTCCTGTAAAATATCTCTCCGAGACGGTCAGCCTGTTCCGCCAGACCTCTCTTCCGGACAGCCGACACGGCATCGCGTGCGGCCTTTTCGTACATGCCCAGCAGTACCGCCTCGGGCAGGCGTTTCGTCCGCCACACCTCCTGTGCGGTGGCGAGCATCTCCACCTCGCAGCCCAGATGGCTGGCCGTGAGGATAATGACGGCATTGCCGATGAAGTTCGGTACGCGTTCTTCCTGTTGTTCTCCTTTCATTGTTCCGTGCCTTTAATCCGTTTCGAACTCGTCTTCATAGACCTCGATCTCCTTCCTGCTCTCGCAGATGCGTACCAGCCAGGTGTATTGGAGCCGTTCCAACAGTTCTATACGGCGATAGCCCTTGTAGGGCACTTTCAGCGTTGCAATGTCTCCCGGTTTCATGTCAGGCGGGTATTTCAAACTGGACATGGAAATGGAATTCGCTTATCAGGCTGCAAATCTGCGGTACTGATTTAGGATCCTCCCCGTAAAGGTAGAAGATGGTCCGGCAACGTGTCAGGCATCGGATACCCTGTTTTCGTAACCGGTACAGCAGGTAGGCCCTGCGTCGTAGTTGTTTCTTGCTCATCGTATAAAGGATTATGTCGTTTTGATTAGAATAGCGGTGTGGTCGTCAAACAGGGGCATCTCTTTACGTTTTCGATGTAATGCCTCCATTGAAAGATGCTCATCTTGTGTTAACAGGGATGAGCATCATTTCAATGGAGGGAGTACTAATTTATTCTGACCCGCCACACCGCGCCGCCTACCGGGCGGATGGTGATGACGGCCTATTTCTTACGCCATGCCGCCATCTTCTTTTTGATGTTGATATTGTTGTCCGCCAGCATTTTTTTCAGGACTGCCAGCAACCGCCAGCCTTCTCCGTTTTTATACTCTTCCGCCTTGGCTGACAGGAACGTCAGTGACTGGTACTTGTCCAGACGCCGACCCCGGTCATTGACAGCCGTGCAACCGTGGAAACGAATCAGGTTCTGCATGGTAAAGAACGCCCCGGCTCCCTTATAGGCATCCATCCATGCCTTGCTTTGAGGAGTGCCCCATGGCAGCCGGATACGACGGTCATTGAACTGTCTGACCGCGTTGTAAAGCTGTGTGGCGTCCAACGCGTGCCTGATGTGGGTTATCGCGATGGAAAGCGGGTAGTACAGTTTGGATTGCAGGTCCTCCACGAAAATATTACGGCCGTGTATACGCTTGTAGGGAACTCCCTTGCATTTTCTTGTTTCCAGGTTGCCCACGTGTTTTTTCAGCGCGTTGACATAGTCGCTCGCGATGGCCAAAACCACATCACGGTTGAACCAGCGGTTTCTCTCGGCAAAACCCGTGATGTCCTTGTGTTCCATCTTCATCTGGGCGTGCAGCTCGTTCAAGAGCATTTTCCACTGGTAATCATAGCCTTTCCGGTGAATCATCTCGGTCACCCCTGCCGGCTCTTTTTCACGGTAATGCGTGTATGACATCATATGGAACATTTGTGCCATGACCCACCGGCGGAAGAGTCGGTTGTTGGGAACGGTACCCTGTGCCATGATGCTGCCGAATATCGGGTCGTTGTCATCCAGGATGGTAAGTTTCCCGTCTTTGTTGGAGGCGATATACTCGCCGCCCTCGGCTCCCTGCATGGCGAACAGGCAGCTCACGTCCACACCGGCACCGCGGAGTGCCTCGATACGCTCCCGCGCCCCTTTGGGAAGTCCGGCAGGAGAATTATGGCCGGCCACCACCGGATAGACGGTGCCCAAATCCGAATTCTTGCCGATAACGGTGCCCGTGGCGGCAAATTCCTTGTCCGCGATGGCGAATTCCGTGCCGCATCCGGGGCACAGGACTTTTGTTTCTTGTTTCTTTCTACTCATTGTGAATTTGTTAATAATTGATTACTTCCGGGTTCCACCCATTTTCTGAGTATCACCAGGTCCTTGTCTTTTTCGCTTTGCCAGAACCATTTGCCCATCGTTTCGGGATTCCATGTGAACCCGCCTATAATCCGGCAGAGGATATAGAATTCCAGCTCGAATTGCGCGGTATCCCGGTGTTGCCCGTACAGCATGTCCCCGTCCTCGAGGTCACTTTCGGGCAATGCCATGAAATACCGGCGGGACTTGCTCTGGCTGCGCTCCGATGGTATCGAATGTTTATAGCGGCGGTACAGCTCCTCCACATCCGTGAAAAAATCCCCGCAGCCGTACTCCGGCAACCACGGAGCGCCATCATACCTGCCGTTCCGTATCATGTGTCTCCCGTTTACTTTTAAACTTCTGGACTGGAAATCAATCCGGAAATTTGCGCCGTTCTCTATGGCGGTGACGGTTTCTCGGTAAATATCTTCCATTTTCTCACCTGTTTACAATTAATGGCACTCAAACCCCTGGCGCGTATCTTTATAGTCCTGATAAATACAGTAGGACTTCGGTCCTGAACCAGGTAGTTGCCTGGCTCAGGACCAAGCTTGAATACTGTATCTTGAATTTGGGTCCCTCGTGCATATGCGGTCGCGCTACCTTCTGTTCAGGGGACTCATCCGGACGGCACATCCCTTTAAAAACCTGATACGGGCCGCGAGTACAGCTGGAACCTGTGTCATCTGTCGTGTTAGCAGGAGATAACACAGGCTCCAGCCGTGTGAATTGCGGCTCTGTTGAAATCCCGGCCTTGCCCCCTTTGCCCTGTGCTGTTCTTTTTGCGGTTCCCGGAATGCCGGCACGTTCCTTTACAGGTCCGATGTCTGCTGTGGCGGAAGCCGGAATGGCGCCGTCGTATAACGTTAGGGATACGACGGCGCGAGACGGGCTTATCGGGGACAGCAGGCTGAATCCATTCCCCCGAACCGCACGTTCCCGTGCTGGAAAAGACCGAAAGTTCTCATAATACCGGCACATGGCTTTATGCTTCCGATGTATCCCGCGTATGGGTCTTCTGCGGAGTCCGAAGGCGACGGTCAGCCGCCTTCAGACTCGGAAAGAAGACGTTGGTACGCGGGATGCCCAAACCTATTCCTTGAACTTTCCCGGTGTGCTCCGGTAACGGGTACGGGACAGACGGCACATGACTTTAATTTCCCGATACATTACAGGCGCAGCCAGAATCGAGATGGGATTAACCGGGTGTTAGACCGGTTAATCTCGATATGGATTCTGGTTATAAGCCTGTAACGTTGAATAGCCTGCCCGTCCACCCGTTCTGCCGTGTGCCCGGCGTAACTTATAGCGATGCCACCAGCGTGTTGTACACCGCCCGGCTGGTCAGAAGGGCGTTACGCATGCAGCCGACAGTCAGGTAACCCGGTATGTCCCGGTCTGTTTTATCGCGGTTGGCCTTCACGTTGCGTCCCCGTCCCCGGACGATGCAGCCATCCGGTTTGGTTCGGACATATCCCAGACCGCCGATCTTGCACCTGCCCGTCTGAACGGCTCTAAAGCAGTCCATCACGAACTTGTTCAGCTCGTTGAGGTCACTCTTCACATTACAGACCGGCAATACCTGTATCGCCCAGCTGAACTCGCCCTTGTACAGGTAACGGTTCACGGCGTCCACGGCTTTTGCCAGTGTCGTGTCCCGGCAGCGGATTGTCCGCCGCTCGATCTCGTGCTGGAAGGTCTTGATGCGTGATGACGAGAGCGAGACCATGCCGCCCTTGATACTGAATCCTAAGAACTTGAACCAGACATCGGCTGCCAGGTATTCCACTTTCTTGGGATTTAGCTTCATGGATTTATCTTCCAGGCGTTTTTGGAGTGTGTCCATCGCTTTTTCATAATCCTTGCCGATAAAAAGCATATCGTCGGAATACCGGACGTAGTAGCCGTTCATTTGTGACAGTTCCCTGTCTAGGTCGTAGAGCAGTACATCCGCCAGCCAGCTAGCCACAGCACAACCCTGTTTCAAGGATTGATACTTGCTTTGCAACCGGTTATCTTCATCGAAATAGAGGTCCGAGTGGTAATATTTCCTAAGTACGTCTATCAGGGCAGACTGGCCGTGTTTGGCCTCCACCTTGTCGAACGCCTCGTCGATGAACCGTATCGGAACACTGTCGAAGTATTTGGAAAGGTCGGACTTCCAGCCCAGACAGCCGCTATTGCCGGTTTCTGTCATCCGGTGGCTGACTTCCGTAACTACCTTGCCGCACCCTATACCGGTCTGGTAGGACTTGCACGAAGAGTGCAGCATCTCCGGCATCAACTCGAAGAGCAGGTCGTTGGCGATACCCAGTACTACGCGGTCCATCGGCTCGTTTACGTACACTGTGCGGAACTCACCGTTGTCCTTGGGTATCTGCGCCGTGTGGGGAGGGGAAATCTCGTACTTTCCCCGGCGCATGGCATAGGCCATCGCCATACGGGTATGCTCGTCGGTCAGCCGAATAAGTTGGTCTTTCCTAATGTCTTTCAGCACGCCTTTCTCAATGGCCTTCGTCCACCGGCCTATGTCGAAGAACATTTGCAATATCTTGTCTTCATTCATGGCACTCAAAACTTTTTTGGGAAAGGATAAAATTCAGTATGTCCATGCCGGATTCTACGTCACATTCCTGCTCGTACTCCTCGCCCGTGTAGTAACTGTAACCCATGATGAAGATTTTCCCGTCTTTCCGGAGCGACGCGTTCGTGATGACCAGTTCCACGGGGTCACGGTCCACAACATGGAGATAGGTCGAGGATTGTTCACCGTTGTCATCAAGGCTGCCGCCACACTCGGAAAGCAGCTTCACGGACAGGGCGTAACATTTTTCATTCAGGGCTTTCTCCGCCACGTGATGGTTGTTCATCTCTTCCGTAAGTGTTCGGATGCGGTCACCGCGTCTCTGCTCGGGAACCGGTTCGAAAGCGGTTTCGAACATCCAGACAGGCATCCATTTATGGAAGACGGCGGGTCCCAAGCGGCATATGTAAACTTCATCGTTCTCTTTCTCCGTCTCCGGGATATCCATTCCCGAGGCTCGTGCTGCCGCTACGCTCATGCGCTCGAAACCGCCGAGGCAGGAAGGTGCCGACTTCAAACGGTAGGGACGGATGTTTCCTACAGGGACACCCATTGACATAAGTAGCATCCCCTTAAAAGTGTCGGTAACGGGAGTGGTTTGCTGTTTGTTCATTCTTTTATTCATTTTCTGGTCTTTGTACATACATTATGATTTCTCACGCATCCTCCGCAAGGGCCACAAGCCGCTCTTCCGGCAGCAGGAACTCCTCGTCCGTGAAGTAATAGCAGATTTTCCGGTCCACGGCCTCCGCCTCGTCCGATATGGGTGCGCCGTCTTTGCCGACCAGCACGTCTTGCAGACCCGTTACAGAGACCAGGGTTTTGTATTCCCCGCCCGTTCCACGGAACAGCGTCAGTTCCCTGACAAAATATTCCCTGTCATTCCATGTGATAATCTCAAACATTTCCTCCACTTCCGGGAACAGCCGGCACAGGACCGGAAACAGTTTGCAGGCATCGCTCCGGAGCATCAGGAAGACACATTCCATCAGGCATAGTCCGGCATCTTTGAGCATGGGCAGCAATACGTCCGTGCCTGCTCCGTTTGCCTCTGCCACTATCAGGGCTTTCCAGTATCCTTCCTGGAATGAGTCCGTCCAAGGGATGAGTTCGGCTGCCCTGACGGAATAGGAAACCGCGATTTCTTCCGGATTGTCCTCGTCCGTGGAAATCAGTCCTATTTTCGTGTCATCTTCGACAGGCTCCTTTACCGGCAGGCAGACTTTCATTTTCCGGAACGTGTCCGTGTCCTCGTCCGCCCAGTTGACAAAGCCGCCGAATCTTATAAAATCATATCTGCTCATTTGTCATTATTGTTTATTGTTATTTACCTTACAATTCTTCCGGTTCTCCATCGTTGATACTCCGGTAGAAACGGTCTCCGTCCGCCCACTTCTTGGCGGTGATAGCCAGCTCGAAAGCTTCCTCTATGGAAAGGCCGTCGGCGGGAAGGGCATCAAGGAGTTCTCCCATGCATACGTCATTCTCGCGATACTCTTTCTGCACCTTTCCGAGTGTCATTCTGCCCTTGTCCGTCTTTTTACGCCACAAAAGCATCTGTTGTATCCAATTTTTCATGCGATTCTTTTATTAAAGGAAATCCTTGGCATAACTGCGGGCTTCATTGAAAGTGTTGAAGCCGATTCCACTCATGCAAGAGATTGCCCAGTATCTTAATTTCCTGCTTTCGGCACGGGCAAGATAGATTTGCCCGATACGAATCCCGTCTTTGAGAATGTCATGCCGCTTGTCTTTTGTAATCCGTACCATGTTCCGACATTCACTTGTCCATTTTCCAAAATCCGTAATCGGACCCGTCACCGAGATGAGCACCGAAATAGTACCCCTCCGGTGAGTAACTATCGAGCGTGTCGAACAGCGATTCCAGCAATCCCGCCGCGTCATCGCTGTTCCACCAGTCTGCTTCTTTGTCCTCCATGGCATGGGCGGGGATGGCATTCATCACCTGCACGTACTCCGGTGTGTCACGGATAACGTCCAAGAACGCCGGAATCAGGTCCTGCGTGCGCATCGTGCCGTGGGAGATACTCTCTCCCGGCACGGCATGGAGGCGGTTTTGTGTCCTCTCGTCTATGAACATGGCATTTAGATAAAGGGCAGACGGGTATCTTCCAGCATGGAGGCCAGCATTTGACACATCTCGTATGAAGCACGGTTGCGGTCGTCAATGCAGCGTGAATCACGCCCTGCCATAGCGGTAATGGAAGCCTTTACCGTTCTGAAGAATGTCTGTTCCAGTGTCTTGTGGAAATAAGGAAGAGCCTGGGCGAAACGTTCGGACTTGAATCCCAAATCGTTCATGGCGTATTCCAGCTGTTTGGCCGCCTTGTACTCGCGGCTGTTCTCCAGGCTTTCCGGAATATCACCGAACTGTGCGGTCCGGAGCTGGCGTTCCAGTTCGATGACGGCCACCGAAAGCAACAGCTTGATGGCTTCCGGGTTGCCGATACCGTGTTTCTGCCCGTCAGCGGTATGGAACTCGATCAGGTTTACACTGTTATTCTCTTGTAATTCTTTGTAGCATGCGAGGGTCTTGCTGAGCGCTTTTGCTTTCTCTTTATCCATAATTTTATCTGATTTGATTGTTATTGCACACAAGTACGTCCCCAACGATGAAGTCTTTCGACGCCGGGTGATGAGCACGGAATATCCTGCTCGCTTCAAGATTGAGGGACAGAGGGATAAATTTGCCTTCCTCGTTGACGACCATTGTCGTGTTCCCGTCCAGTTCCACCAGTTCGATGTAGCCGCCGACAATCGCCTGCATCTCCTCCAGCGTGAAGTCTGAGCCATTGGCTGGCTGCACGGGTTGGCGTGTTCCGTCCGTTTTGATGATTTCTGTCATAGTTGCTTTGAAATTTTAAGATTCATGACTCGCCAGTATATCCAAAATCTGTTGCAAAGGGAATTTTTCAGTCCAGAATCGCTCGTCGGTATGTTTGCCGTACGCCCGGTATCTGGCTTCCCCGTTTGCAAATACCGCCAAGATATGGCTGACCAGCACATTGTCCGGCGGAACCAACCTTTCCAGTTCCGTTTCGGTCAGTTCCACGAAGCACCAGTTATTGTCTTCCGGCAAGTCCTCGCTGCCCAGTATCCCGTCCTCGTCCGGCTGGTAAAAACCAACCGATATGTCATAAAAGTTCAAAGACTGGAAACTGATGTCATCCTTGAATGGCTTGACGGCTTCCAGCCTGCCGGACTGTGTCTGTCTCCACTCTTTTGACAGGTACACGATTGCAAAGTCGCAGCAATCCCATGCACTGTCAGTTCCTGCCTTGAGCAGGAGGTATGGGGTAGGTTCATTTGAGATTTTCATCGTATTTCCCTCCTTTTATGCCACGCGTGATACCGTTTCACGGTGCGTAGCTGGTTAATGATATGGCCAAAAAGCTTGCGTGAATAGATGCGGTAATGGAACACAGCCGAATACTCGCATACATTGCCGTGAAAGTCCACGTGGGAGCGGTCATCCGCAAAGTCGAACAAGTCGCCCTGGATTTCCAGCGTGTATTTGTTCTTCCGTAGCCAGTCAAAAAACTCGAAGATGTCCTTCTTTTGGGAGTAGAAAGTACAGTATTCGTAGCGGTTTCCGCGCAGGTTCCTCAGCAATGCCGCCATCTCGTTCCGTTCCCGGCGGTCGCCAAATTCGGATCCCGTCCGAGTGGCGAGGTTCTTCAGGAAATATATTTTACCTCCATACTCGAAATAGTACGGTATGTAGGTGACCGTCTTTTTGTACCAATTGACATATTTGACAAAGGAAGCCTTCTTGACGATGGCGGGATGCAGGTTTACTTTCTCCATGTGTTCCCGAATCTGGCGGTAGATTTCCACATTGGAAAGACGTACGGGACGTTCCGCCCGGAAATACCTGCCGTCCGACTCGAAACAGAGCGCGTACAGGTTTCGGTAATACGGTTCCCCGACAAAGAACCAGTCGCTCTGCATGCGGGCCGGAGGCAGGCATTCCAGCAGTTCGTAATAACGTTCCTCCGTAATTTCATGGAAGGGCTTGCAAAGTGCCCGGGTATAACGCTTCACAAGCAGTGTCATGCGTACCGGTGATACAGCGACCAGGTACGGGTTCTTCTCCCTTTCGCGCAGTGCTTCCAGCGTCTCGCCGCCGTAGTCGCTGTGCATGTCATCCGACATCGACGTGAGGCATGTCCCGTCGAAATAACGTGAATCGATGATGTATCTCATGGGCACTGGATTAAATGGTTATTTTCAACACCTGACCGGCGGCATATTCGGCATTGCGGGTGAGCTGGCGCTGCCATGCCTGGTTGCGTGGCGCCCACTTGAAAGCGTTACGCTTCAAGGTCGTACGCATATCGGTATCGGGTATTTTGTCGAAGAGGATTTGCAGGCGGTCTTCTTCGAAGTTGTAGACCACCTTGCCGCCATCGAACGGAATCTCACGATTTTCACGGCTTGCCCGTTCCTGCTGCTTTTCCCGCACCTTGCGGACGAGTTCGGGATACTTGAAGATTGAATGGCGTGCCGTGACGACAGGTTTCTTGACTTTGTCGTTCCACTCTCGCAGACGAGCGACGGCACGGTCGATGATTTCCACGTTGCCATGGTTGACATAGGTGGAGAGTCGCCCGGCGAGGTTGCTGACGAAGAGAGCCCGGCTATAGCCTCGTGCCGTACCCGTATCGATACCGTGAATGGTCGAGGCGGCATCGTCGATAAAGGCTTTGACCTTCTGCCACTCCTCCTCGAGACGCTGTTCTTCGGGCTTGGCCGCTTCGGTAGCCTTGCGAATCGCTTCGAGTGCACGTTCTCGCCATTCCCGGAACGCCGTGACGCTCTTGGCGTGGCTGTTGCAGGCCTTTTCGTTGCGGCCCGTGTTGAAGCGTGCAGGTCCCGTAATCATCGCGCTGGCACAACGGCTGTTGGCGGCGATCATGGCAGAGAAATAGCGTTTGTAGTTTTCCATGTAACGTTCCCGCTGCTGCTCGGGCATCGACTGCAAATCCTCGTGCAGTTCCTTTTCGTGCGAGGCGATGTCTGACTCACCCCGCTCGTCGGGTGAGAAGGAGGTGAGGTTGTAGGAGCTGCACGCCTGCTTGAAATATTCTTCCAGATAGCCCGGGTGCGCCACTTCCACAACTTCCCAGTCCTTGAAGTCCGCCGGGGCGAGGATTTCTTCCTTGCCCGGATTCCCTACAAGATGGGAATAGCTGCAATACCCGTGTCTCTTTCCCCTGAAAAGAAACGCTACCGGTTCGCTTTCCGGGGCATCCACACGCCGCACCATGGTCACACGATGGGCATTTTCCTTTGTCAATAATGTTGTTTCCATACCTTTCTTCTTGATTTCGTTATTTGATTGTTTCCGATTTTTATTGTTGCTTCATCCGGGCGGCATGGTCCATTACAGAGGCGAACCCCACCTCGATACCTATCTGGTATCCGCCCTTGATGGTCGATTCCAGCTCCGCCTCGCTTTCGATCAGGGATTCCGAATCATCGGCATAAAGCCTGTACAGGGAGAATACGTCTGCCTCCCATAGCTTCCGGGCATTTTCCGCCGATACAAGCAGCCACACGAAACCGTCCTCACGGGTTACCTTGACGGCGGCTTCGCTATGGCTCAGAGTCCGCCACTCCTTGATGTCCAGTGCCACCCTCCACACGATATACATCAGCGCATCGTGGCGGCTTTTAATATCAGGGGAATCGCACAGGCGGCTGGCCACATCTTTGAGTGTCCGGAAAGAGTCCGCCATGAACTGCTCCACGACATACGGCTTTTCGGCAATGGCGGAACAGGCATCGTCCGCCCTGCCTGATTCCGGAACGGTCTGAATATCCTCCTCTTCAAGGAAGATTTCACGGTGCAGGTAGTCCAAGTAGTAATATGATTTCATTCCGCTTATTCTTTGGGGGTGAAAGTGATTCTCGTGTGCCCGTCATAACCGAAGGACGGTTTCAGGCCGAAGGCTTCGGCATCACTGCTGATGCAGCAGATGTCCCAAATCTCCAACCCTCCGGCGCAGGTTATGACGGTATTGTTTTCAGATATTTGCGGCGACTTGTCTTTCAATGCAGCCCCGCCGCAGATGCCGCGTAGAATAACACCACGCTGGTGGGTAGTAAGTTCTTTCGTTTCCATAGACCTAATCTTTTGCTTTTACACCGAACATGTTCTCCATTGTACTGGCGAGGGCTTCCTTGAAACCGTCGCTTACGCCCCAGTATTCAAGTAACCCGTTGCCGATGACCTGCATCTGTTTGTCGGTGGGCATATCGCCATCATACCCGTATTCCTTGAGCAGGGCACGGCTGATGATGACACCTTTTATCTCGTTGATTCTATGTTCCTCTCCCATAGCCGTTAATACATCTTTACCCGCAGACCAGATATCTGCTTTCTCGTTATTTCTGTCATTTTCTTTATCCGTTTATAAAAGCATAGGGGCATTCCGCCCCCATAGTTGTTTTCCTGTTACAATCCAAATAAAATTGGATCAAAGTTTTCGGTTAAATTTGTTTTTATCTTATTTACAGCGTATTG
>NZ_JBBMFL010000008.1:0-153659 GCF_040095975.1 Alistipes intestinihominis | reverse complement strand
ATGCCCGCCGCCTACGACCGCATCGACTACTACGGCCGCGGGCCGTGGGAGAACTACGCCGACCGCAAGGACGGCGCTCTCGTGGGCCGCTACCGGCAGACCGTGGACGAGCAGTTCTACCCCTACATCCGTCCGCAGGAGACCGGAACCAAGAGCGACGTGCGCCGCTGGCGGCAGCACGACATCGCAGGCCGCGGCGTGGAGATCACGGCCTCGGAGCCCTTTTCGGCCTCGGCCCTGCACTATGCACAAGAGGCGCTGGACGAAGGGCTGACCAAGCAGCAGGGACATTCGCAGGAGATCGAACCCGACGACGCCGTATGGCTCTGCATCGACAAGGCGCAGTACGGTCTGGGGTGCGTCGATTCCTGGGGACGACTCCCACTCCGGAAATACCGCCTGCCCTACGGAAATTACGAATTCGAATTCAAAATAAGACCGTTATAAAAGAAGATATTATCTGCGTTCATTGCAATAATACTCCTCCGGACTATTGTGAACAACCAAAAATGAGATAATTTTTCTGTTATTAATAGCCCGCATTTATGATGCGGGCTTTTTTATATTGGTTGTCAAAGTAGCTTTATAGGCTTGAGTCCATGTTTAATATTATTTCGATGGCATTTTCATAATTAGTGTCAACGATTATAAATCAGTCTGTAACTTTTTCAATTATGAAAACGCTTATCGACACCCGTATATATGCGTTGCTATCCCATAATGAATCGAATCTATTAGAATTAACTCAAGCTTACAAAGAATTTATAGAGATGATGACTGAAATGATCGCTAATTGCAACGACCGGGATGAAATATTGAGAATACTGCATTACGGCCGGATTGAATTTGACGTATTATCTCATCCTATGTTCAATCAGTATGCAGATAATGTCTTAAGGACGACCTTTATTTATAAAGTTATGTATATTCTCGACTGCGAAATTAATATTGTCAGTAATAGTATGAAATATGCCTCGGGACATGACTACTCGTCTCCGTTATCCTGCCAGGATGGTGAATTGCTATGGATTGGAACGCAGCAGGAATTGCTGGAACTTGCTGTTGCCATTCATAAAAGCGGGGTTATCATGCTCGGTGACCGAAAGGCTCGCTTTATCGAAATTGTTCGTGCGTTGGCCGATATATTCCATATAACGATCAACGATGTCTACGTAAAGAAAACCAAGCTGCTCGACCGCTGTACGGCAGTGACTCCCTTTTTGGATAAATTGAAGAAAGCCTACGAGCAGGTCGTTGAAAGACACTTGGGATAGAGAGTGCGGAGGCCTGTCAAGGACGAGAGAATCAGAAAGTTTTTCTCCGTTTGCGAAATTTTAACAGGTTATTTTTCAGTTGATTATATTTTCATACTTTATAAAAAACTTTTTGATTTTTCCCGAGAGGCATCCGGAAAAGTGTATTTTTCAGTGATTTTGTATTATACATTTGCAGCAGAAAGCGATGCATAGTGCATCACTGCATTCAAAATCCAAATAACATGAAAAACATCCTTTTTGCTGTTGCAGTCTTCGCTGCCACATTCGTTTCCTGCAACAAGGAGACCGAAGTCGTATCTTCACCCAGCTCTTTCACCGATGGGGCACGTATCGCACTTACTCTTACCGATAATACCGCCGATACCCGCTCCTTCTTCGATTCGACAGCCTCGGCCGAGGCATGAGAGTCTTCGTTGTCGTCACTATCGATTTTCGTCTTCGATAATGCCAACAACTTCATTATCCGCCGGGAGTTAACATCCAGCGAGCTGGCCGCGAAATCTGCGACATTCTCCCTACCCAAATCTCTTGCCAGCACCCCCTGTTCATTCTACGCCGTAGCGAACTACGATGCCTCGTCGGCCAAGACCCGGGCGGCCCTTATGGCCCTCGTGGAGAACTCCGCAGACGCCTACAACGGAACTTTCGCCGAGGTATCCACCTCAGCCAAACGTTCGGGCGGCTTCGTGATGTCGGGCATGAAATCGCAGACCGTCGGCGCCGTGAACTCCACGACCAATGTCGGCATCACGCTCAAACGCACTGTCGCTAAAGTAGCTCTTCAGACGACCATCGACCCGTCGTTTGCCGACAAGTATGCCGGGTCGCTTACGATCAACTCCGTGAAGCTGTCGCGTGCCGCCTCGCAGTCGCTC
This sequence comes from Alistipes intestinihominis, assembly GCF_040095975.1. Taxonomy (NCBI): domain Bacteria; kingdom Pseudomonadati; phylum Bacteroidota; class Bacteroidia; order Bacteroidales; family Rikenellaceae; genus Alistipes; species Alistipes intestinihominis. Next base: position 151,507 of record NZ_JBBMFL010000008.1, on the reverse strand, counting down.
GTCGTGGCCGGAACGCCGACACCCGGGGCCATGACCTTCAGCCACACGCAGACTCCCGCCACGGCTTCGGGAAAGATGAACAGCCTGTTCTACATCTTCGAAAACGGCACATTGACCTCCGGCAACCGCATCCTGCTGGAAATTAACGCCACATACGATTCGGACGGCAGCACCTCGACTACGGATGACCGCTCGGAGGTGACCTATTCGGTCGAGTTGACGGGCAAGGCCGCGGGCGAGATTCTCCGAAACGGCTACTACCGTGTCGCGGCCAATATCACGGGTCTCGTAGGTCAGGATTGCACCGTGACAATCACCGTCGCCGACTGGGAGACTCCCGTAACGCAGAATGTCGATCTCGGAGCATAATCCGAATTGTTGCACCGGGTTCCGCTCTGTCTTTCGGGCGGGACCCTTTTTCTTGACGAACGATGAAACGATTTCTTTATATCTTATTGCTTCCGCTGAGCATTCTGTGCAGCTGCATCTACGAGGATGAGGCGGATTGCTGCCGCCCGACGAAAGTTCGGGTCGAAATGGCGGTTCGTCCCGATCCTCTGATGACCGTAACCCGCTCTGCGGATGAATACGCCATCCGCGACTTGAATTTCTATCTTTACAACGACAATGGTGAGAGCGTCCTGCACCGTTACCAAACCTCTGCGACGTTGCGTTTCGAGTGCCTGCCGGGCGGATACCGGATGCGCGTTGTCGCCAATCAGGGCTGTGATTTGGGTGAAAACCCGGCATGGGAAGATTTCATTGTTGCGCATGCCGACGAATACGATGTCCTGCCGATGTCCTATGAAAGCGACGTTACGATAAGCCCTTCGCCCGGCGGCATCCTGACACTGCCTACTGTCGAGGTCCGACGTTGCGTGGCGAAGGTTTCCTACAATATCTCCGTCGAGCCCGCGGATATCGAGCTTCGCTCCGTGCAGCTTCTTTCCGTACCGCGCTCAGTATCGGTTTTCGACGTGGCGGCCCGGCCGTCGGACGACCCTGACGACTATACGGACTGCCCGGAAAGCGGGATTTCGGGACAGCAGATCTCGGGGAACTGCTATCTGCTTCCGAATATGCAGGGCACGGTTCCGTCCATTACCGACCAGCGGCAGAAGAACCCGGACAATGCCCCCGCGAATGCTTCGTATCTACTGATCCGCGCTGTGCGGGGAGAGAAAGTGCTGGCCTATTACGTCTATTTGGGCGGTAACAATACCTCGGATTTCAATGTCCGGGCGAACTGTCACTACAGACTCAATATTTCGATCTTGGGCGACAACGAAGTCGATACCCGTATAAGCAGCTATGCCGTCAACGTGCACGATACCTATGAGGAAAATGCAATCGGCGGCTACTGTATCTACAATCCGTCTCAGATGCTCGCCGTCGAGATCGACGGGAGTCCTGCGCCTTTGACGTTGCGGGGACACATCGGTGTCACTCAGGGCGATGCCGGATCGTTCTGCCTGAACGGCTCTCCCATAGGCGATGGTTGCGAGCTTACGCTCACGGAGCAGCCCGGCCCCAATGTCTTCAGCGTGAACTACAAACCGGAGATTTATACGGCTGCGAACTCGCAGGTCGCCTATACCGTCACGGTCGGGGACGATGCGGGATTCGCGCAGTCGTTCGACATCGGACACCGCTTCGCTAACCGCCTCGACGTGTATATTCACCCCGCGACGGCCGAAAACGGGAACGGTACGGCAGCTGTCGCCGGAGCATTGTATGACGCTGAAACTTCTTCCCTGACGCATGACCGGGTCGTCCTGTGCCATGAAAAGGGATGCATGCTGACTGCCGTCCCCGATGCCGGGTATCGTTTTGAAGGATGGTATGCCTCTTCGGATTACCGAACGCTGCTTTCGACATCGGCCTCGTATGCCTATGTTCCGACCTCGCCCGAAGCCGCGATCTTTCCGAAATTCAGAACCGATGCCCAGCCTCTCGAAGCCGAATTGACACCGCCGTCGGCTCTCGTGGTGGGAGTAAGCGCCCAATGTAACCTGACACTCTCCGGAACGGACAGTCCCGATCCCATGACGGCACTTCTTACCTGCTCCGATCCGCAGATTATGTTCACCTTTCCGAACGGAGAGCGGATAACAAGCGGATCGGCTGTATCGCTTCTTTCCGGGACGCACGGCATCTCCTTTACGCCTCGTGCTGCGGGCAGCCTGACGGTTACGCTGCGTGTAACGGACGGCTTCGGACAAAGCGTCGAGCGGTCGTTTACGCAGGAGGTGCGCTATCCGAAATCTACGGCATTGCTGCGGACACAGGCCGCTTCAAGTATCAATTCCGAGAGCCCGCTGACATTGAGAATCTCAAGTTCGGAATACACCGGCAATTACACCGTCAGCTATGCCATCTCCGGACAGGATTGCCTGATCGGCTACAACGGTTCCGGATTGCTGCCCGGAAACACCGTCACTCTCGGGGCGGGTTCGCACACCTTTACCGCAACGGGCTATACGTCGGGAAGGACCGAGATCGTATTCACCGTCACCGACAACTACGGGCAGAGTACGACGGCCCGAGGTTCGATCACATGGAAGTAAATGCTTTATCTCGATGAGCAAACCAAGAATCATTCTGTGCATGCTGCTGCTCGCGGCCTTGTGGGGTCTGCCCCGCAGGGCTGCGGCACAGATCTTCGCCGTCAGGGCCAACGCCCTTGCGGTGTGCAGTGCGACGCTGAACGTCGGGGCCGAAGCGGCCCTGACGGATAACTGGTCGCTGGAGCTGTCCGGCTACTGGAATCCGGTAAATACCGCATCCCTCTCGATGAACTTCCATGCCGTGCAGCTCGGCGGCCGCTATTGGTTCTACGAATCCTTCGTCGGGCATTTTCTCGGGCAGCACCTCACTTATGTCAGCTATGACCTCGGAAGCCGTACAAAACGCTATAAGGGTCATGCCTACGGTCTCGGTGTCAGCTACGGATATGCGTGGATGCTCTCGAAACGCTGGAACGTGGCCTTAGAAGCCGGTGTCGGACTTTACCGCACGAAGGATACCCGGCGCGACCCGACCGTCTCGGACTGGGAGGATGAATACATCTACCACAACCGCCGCTGGACGCTGGCGCCGACAAAATTAGAGGTTTCATTCAGCTATCTGTTTTAAGGATGAAAAAACGGAAAATCATAATTGCCGGAGCAATTCTCGGCTGCTGCCTGTGGATGATGTTCGGCTGCTCAGTAGCCGGACGGCTTCAGCGGCATCGGACGACAGCCTCGCTCTCGCAGCTTACTCGCACCGACCGGCAGCAGCGGCAGCAGGACAGCCGCCCGCAGGTTGTGAAGCTCCAACGCGACAGCGACACGTTCTATCTCGCGCCCGTAGATACGCTTGCCGACGGCGAGCGCGTCATGTCCGTTCAAATCGAGCAGGTAACGGTCATCTCGCGCATGCGGTCGGTTCCCGAACGCAACGGGCACGTCGTACTGGATTTCATCGTGACGCTGCCCAAGCAGTTGTTGGGCAAGAGCCGCAGCGTGGTCATTACACCCATTCTGCACAAGCCCGACGAATCCGTGGCGCTCGAAGATCTGGTGATCCGCGGCGGACGGTTCTCGCTGCTGCAAGAGCGCGACTACTGGCAGTATGAAACCTATGTCGAACGCTTCCGCCCCGACACTGTGGGGCGTGAGGCGGCCTTCAACCGCTTCGTGAAGTTTCCCTATCCGGAGGGCGCCCGCCTCGATTCACTGGTCGAAGGCCGGAGTGCCGTTACATATTACTATTCCCAAGCGGTGAAGACCGACGAGACCTCGAAGAAGATGCTGGTAACGCTTCAAGGGCAGGTCTTGGCCGTGGATGACAGCGCCTACTGTCTGCCGCCGTCCGATACGTTGAGCTATGTCGTATCCTCGATGCTCTCCTTCGTCGATACCTTGCCGCGTTACCGCATCAAGGTCATCGACAAGTTCGTAACTGTCGAGGATCGCAACTACATTCAGTTCTTTGTGGGCGATACCCGCGTGGTCGATACGCTGGGTGACAATCGGCGGCAGTTGGACAAGATCACCGACCTGATGCGGCGGATCGTCGAACAGCAGGAGTTTTACGTCGATACCATCACGCTGACGGCTGCGGCATCACCCGAGGGGAGTTATGCCGCGAATAACATCTTGGCTCGCGGCCGGGCGCAGGCATTGAAACGCTACCTTGTCCGCTGATACGGCAGAAGCATCGACACGATGCTGACCGTGCGGTGGGTAGCTGAAGACTGGCAGGAGTTGATAAACCGCATCCGAACAGACCGGGAGGTCGTAAACCGTGACGCTATTCTGGAACTGATCGCTGCGGAGAAGAATCCCGACCGACGGGAGCAGGCCATCCGACAACGGTTCCCCCAAGAGTATGCCTATATCCGTTCGGTGATCTACCCGCAGCTTCGGGCCGTGAATTTCCGCTACAATTTGCGTCGCAAAGGAATGGTCAAGGACACGATCCATACCACGGAATTGGATACGGCCTATGCCCGCGGGGTGGAGTTGTTACGGAAGCGCAAATACGCCAAGGCGCTCTATATTCTCAACGACTACAACGACCGCAATACGGTCGTGGCGCATCTGTCGATGGATCACAACGAGCGGGCATTGGAGCTGTTGGCCGCGATGCCGAAAGATGCCGTAACGGAGTATCTGAAAGCTATCGGTTGCTCACGCTTGGGACGTAAAGCCGAGGGCCGCTGCCATTTCCTCGAAGCCTGCCGCTTGGACGAGCGTATGGAGTATCGCGGAAACCTCGATCCGGAGATTGCTGAACTCTTAAAACAATAGCCATGCGGATCGGACTGGTGGATGTGGACGGGCACAACTTCCCGAACCTCGCGCTGATGAAACTCTCGGCATGGCACAAGCGCCGAGGCGATACGGTGGAGTTCGCCGATCCCGTGGCGGGTCGTTACGACAAGATCTATATGTTGAAGGTCTTTACCTTTTCTCGGGACTGCACGGATCGTTACGATTGCGAGGTCGTGCGTGCCGGAACGGGTTACAGGGACTATGCGACAATGCTTCCCGAAGAGATCGAGCATATATGTCCGGATTACTCGCTTTATGGAGTCAAAGAAGCCTATGGGTTTCTCACGCGCGGATGCGTGAACCGCTGCCCGTGGTGCGTCGTGCCCCATAAGGAAGGTGAAGTCCGGGCACATGCCGACATCGGGGAGTTTCTCGACGGACGCCGGAGCGCCGTGTTGCTCGACAACAATGTCTTGGCTTCGGCATGGGGACTTATGCAGATCGAGAAGATCGTCCGCATGGGCATCCGGGTAGATTTCAACCAGGGGCTCGATGCCCGGCGTATCGCCCGCACGCCGGAGATTGCGGAACTGCTCGCACGGGTCAAATGGATACGTTTTCTGCGTATGGCCTACGACAGCCGTGCCATGCAGGATGACGTTCATAAAGCCATAGAACTCCTCCGTAAGCACGGCGTTCCGGCCCGGAAGCTCTTCTTCTATGTGCTGATAAGAGATGATATCGAAGATGCGCTCGGACGTATCCGGGAGCTGAAAGCATTGGGTTGCCAGTCTTTCGCGCAACCGTACCGGGATTTCGAATACGAGGGGAAACCCTCGCGGGAGCAATGGCGGCTGGCCTACTGGTGCAACCGCAAGCCGCTGTTCCACTCCGTGGATTATGAGGAATACCGAAAAAAACGAACTTAACGATCGAACTTATGAACAGACTGAAAATCAAATATGCCGTCGCGTACGGCTTTCTTGCAGCAACGGCGGTCGCGCTTATCGCATCGCTATTTACAGGCTGCCATGTCTATGAACATGAAGAGGTGGAAATTATCCGCTGCCCGGTGATCGAAGCCGATACCGTTTATATCCCGGACTGGGATATGCATAATACTGTTTTTGATTCTTAAAGAGTCATGTCTCGAATTTACGATTTTTTCAGCCGTTTGTTGGACCGCAAGGTTCCGGCGAGTGTTTTCGTTACGATGAACCCGCAGATGCAGGCCGTGCGTATCGCCGTCCGCGAAAACGGCCGTCAGCCTTTCGAAGACTATGTGCGGGAGCAGGTTGCCGCCTGCTCCCGTTCATCGGTCGTTCCCGACCACACGCTGCTGCATCTGACCTTTTCCGACAGCAGAATGATTCCGTCCCGCCGGGGTACGACGAACGAATATTTTTACGGGAAGCTGGCTCCGGCTTTTATTCGGCAGGATATACACCCCGAACCGGCCGTCTCGCTCCGGGATGCGGCTTTCGCACTCTCGAAAGGTCTTTCGCCCCTCTCTCCGGCAGGGCGGCGGGAACAGCTGATGCGCGATCCCGAATACCGGAGATTTACGATGCATTGTGCCCGTACGACGCCCGACGATGCACCGCTCTATCGGGCTGTAACCTCTTCGCAGGGAACTTATCTCTTCAGCGATACGCCCAAAGGCCGGCGGGCCATGTACTGCTATATGCAATACATGACGGATCGCTTCTTCGGAATGCGGACTGATGCAGATACGCTGAAAATCTATGAATTGAAACATTTGCCGCCCCGAATCGCCGCGATGGCGGACAAGTGTATAGACAAATTCGTGAAAAGCGATCTGAAAAGCGAGTATCCGGGACTGGAGAGATCCCGATACAGTTTTACCGAGGAGAAGCGGATTCCGACATCGGTACTTTCGGAAGGCGTATGTTCGGCAACATATTCCATATCGCCGTGCTACGAAGACTTCGAGAGGTTCGTTGCCGGGAACCGGACACAGATATCGTCAGGCAATCACGATCTCGCGACGCTGTTGTATATCGCGGAAAACGGGTATGCCGCATCTGTGGCCGACGACGGGCTGCATCGTTTCGGACACCGAGAGTTCTTTTCCGAGGTGGCGTCGAAACTCCGGGATTGCGACCGGGCGCGTATGGGAAACCGGCAATCGACGCACGACTTCGGATACGGTGCCTTGCAGCAGCAGGCCCGTGAAATCGCAGCGGGTATTCTTCGCACGGAATACAACATTCAGAACGGGAGATTCCTGACGGAACACAAGGAGTCATCGCCGGATGTGAAACAGCATGTTTCCCTGCCCGGAACGGGCACCGCAACCAAAAGGCGGGAAACGGAACGAAGGCTGCGGCATTCCCGTCCTGTCAGCGGCAAACGTGCCGCAATAAAAATGTAACGGATATGCGGGAAGACCGGATACGAAGTATTTACCTGACGCTCGACTGAACGCTGCATGCCGTATGTTTCGCTGTCGGAACGAACGGCGAAGAGGGTTTCAGGCATCACATCTCCGAAGAGTTGAAAAAGACGACACCCGGACGGGCGCTCGAAAACCTGTTCTATCTGCAATACGATCTGCCTCCGGAAGCATCCTTCCATGCGACGACGGAAGAAACGAAGCGGCCCGATGAACTATACATGCGGAAATTATTGCCGGAATTGACTCGTCTGAAGTTACAACCCTGTCATGTCGTGGCGAACGACGAGGCGTATTATGCGGCGATGAAAGGTATATCGCTCTTTACGCCGGAAGCCGAAAAGCTGATGCATAGAGCAGATTATTATTCGGCACGGCGGCAAATCCGGCTGTGTGCACCGGATTTGAAACGAAGGAATGAGGCAAAACGACCACCGACGCCAGCACTCAAATTTTATTAAATACCGATTCATAAAACATTCGACTTATGGAAGTAACCATGATGGAACACGATGCCTATCTGGAACTGAGAAGGCGTCTGTGCGGCCTGTCGGTCGCCGTAACGGAATTATACCGTAAAGTAGCCCCGCCCACACGGGAGAAATGACTCAGCACGCAGGAAGTATGCGAGGCGCTGCACATTTCGCAGCGGGCTTTGCAGAATTACCGCGACCGGGGAATCATTCCGTATTCCACGATAGGTTCCAAATTCTATTACCGGGAGACCGACATCGAACGGGTCATCCGCGAAGCTCTGATCCGCAGATAGTATGTCGGACGTTATCACGAAGCGATCCGAAGAGTTCAAGGAACTGACGGATTGGATGGTGCAAACCACGCGCGAGATCGAAACGGCCATGAAACATTTGCGGCCGACGATCGGTCAGGAGCATTATCTGACCGGAGATGAGATTTGTAGACGCTTCCATGTGTGCAAACGGACGTTGCAGACCTTGCGGGATACGAAAGCGATTCCCTATACGACGCTCGGCGGGAAAATCCTCTATCCCGAATCCGGGATCTTCGAGGTGCTGAAGAAAAACTACCGCGACTTCCGGCCCTGGAATAAGTAAACGAACGGCGACCAGATCAGTCTGGTCGCCGTTCGTTTAGGGTTAAGCCTCTTTGGAAAGCAGCCGGGTCGTAGGCTGTGTGAGTTCATACAGATTACCGATGCGCTGCGTAAGAAGACGTACGTCTTCCTTCATCTTGTTGGCGGTTAATTTGGCGTAGATCTGAGTCGTCGTAATCTGCTTATGTCCGAGCATTTCCGAAACGGTTTCGATAGGTACTCCTTTCTCCAATGTGACCGTCGTTCCGAATGTATGGCGACCGATGTGCGTCGATAGGTTTTTGGTGATGCCGCATTTTTGGGCAATACGTTTTATCGTTGTACACATACTTTTTCGATCTTTCACGGGAAAGACCCGCGTTTCGTCGATCTTACCCGGATACCCCCTATATCGTTCGATAAGTTCCTGCGCAATGGGCAGCAACATGATGTGATAAGGCGTACCGGTCTTCTGACGGCGATTGTAGATATATTGTTCTCCCGTCGGAGTTGTTACGATATGATCGTAAGTCAGATTCTTCAGATCTATATAAGCCAGTCCGGTGAAACAACAGAAAATAAACATATCCCGCACGGCCCGCTGTCGGTGATAGCGTAACTCCACATTCATAAGCCGCTGTATTTCTTCGTCGGACAGGAACACGCGGGGCTTATAATCAGGAGCACATTTGAACGCCAGAAAGGGATGACGGTCTATCCAGCCTTGCTCAACGGATACATATAAAACACATTTCAATGTCTGGGTGCGATCGAAAGCCGTTGTCTTGCCGCAATGTCCGTCTGAGAGCATCCATGCGTAATATCTTTCGATGAACGTGACATCCAACTCCTTTAAGGTCACATCCTCCAGTTTTTTCAGAACCAGATACCGCATCAGGCAACAGCGTTCTCCCATCAGTTTATCGTAAGTACGCTGCGTTCTGTCGTGACCGATTCGTGCTTTGATGGTGTCCAAGTGGTAATCGAAAGCTGCAATAAGCGTTTTATATCGGTCGCCGAAACCGTGGTAAGCATTCTTGACCTTATTGGCCGTGACATACGCATCCCGGTCGCAGATCGACTGATAATGTTTAGTGATTTGAGCCTTGATGTTTTCAAGGGTCTGGTGAATTTCGCGCGAAAGCGTATTTCGTTGCGATTTCAAGTAATTGGTTTTCTCATCCCATAGCGCCGGGTCGATATTCAATTTGCAACTGAAACCGGCTTGCGTGCCATTGACCGTGATGCGGCCCATGACCGGAACTTTCCCGTCTTTCGAGATTTTATCCTTTTTCAGATAAAACAGAACTTTGAACGTGCTTTTCATAACTCAACAATTTTTAATGTGACAAAGGTATCGGTTGTTGAGTTCTCAAGAATTACGTATATTTGCGCAAGAAACTGTAATTCAGTCGTATATATGCTATTATAAAGTAATTCGACGGGGTTACGATTTGGTAACGCAACTCCCGTCGAATTCTGCTTTTCCAGGCTCTTCTGCCTGAAATTCGTGCAAAAGACAGATTTTATACATCTTGATTATCTGCGTTTTACACTTTTTACCTCCCCGTTCTTAAAAAACACTCATCCGGTTGTCCGGAGGGGTGTTTCATACATCGTTCGTCGGAGTGACAGGATTCGAACCTGCGACCCTCTGGTCCCAAACCAGATACGCTACCGGACTGCGCTACACTCCGAAACAACGGTCGTAAAAAAGAAAAAAGCAGACCACCTCATGGGCAGTCTGCCGATTTGTCGGGGAGACTGGATTCGAACCAGCGACCTCCAACTCCCGAAGCTGGCGCGCTAACCGGACTGCGCTACACCCCGAACAAGTGCCCTTATCATTTAAGAGCGCACAAAGATAAGCCGAAAATCCGAAAAGTCAAAATTTATTCGTAAAAATTTTGCCCTTTCGCCGAAGCGGGGCGCCATTTACAGCCGCTTGTAATGGCAATAGAGCAACTCCCCGTCGTCGCCGCGCAGGTGCATACCCCCTCCCAGGCAGTAGCGGAACATCCGGCAGTCGGCACATTCGCCCTTGCGCGCCCACTCGCGGTTGCGGAACGGCTCGAAGCAGTTCTGCCACACGTCCCAGAATTTATCCCGGTAGATATTGCCCTGATGGTAGTTGGCGCGGATCGACGTACACCCCGAGATCGCCCCATCGACGCGGATCGAAGCCACCGAAACACCCGCGGCACACTGGTAGAACTGGTCGCGGACCTCGGCCTCGTAGCCGCCCAGAAATCCCTCGCAGGCATAGCTGGCGTCGATGCGCCCCTCGCGGCGGGTGCGTGCGATGAACTCCAGCATCTCGCGGAACTGCACATCGGTCATCCGCAGCGTCGGGTCGTTCTTGGCACGCCCCATCGGAAAGATCGAGAAGAGCCGCCAATGACGCACCCCCTCGGCGATCAGCATGTCGCGGAAAGCCTCCAGCTGCGGGACCATAGCTCCCGTGACGCACGTCACCACGTCGTACGACAGCGACGGTTCGCGCACGACCATCCGCACGGCGTCCAGCGCCCGGTCGTAACTGCGGGCATGGCCGCGGATGTAGTTGTGCTCGCGCTCGAAGCCGTCGAGGCTCACCGAGACCGACCGCAGGCCGGCATCCAGCAGGCGCCGGAAACGCTCCGGGGTCAGGGCCATGCCATTGGTCACCATCCCCCACGGATAGCCGCGGCGCGTGACCTCGGCGCCGGCCTCCTCCAGGTCCGCACGCACCAGCACCTCGCCGCCCGAAAAGATGATCAACACGTCGGCGGGATCGACATGGGGCGTCACCTCCTCGTCGAGGACCTTCAGGAAATCGGCCAGCGGCATGTCGGCGACGCCGGAGTCCACGCGGCAGTCGCTGCCGCAATGGCGGCAGGAGAGGTTGCAGCGCAACGTACACTCCCAGAAAAGCGTATCGAGACGGTGTTCGCGCACCGTCGAAGCATAGAGATCGGAGAAAATATCGAGGGCCAGCCGTTTGCGAAGCCCCAGTCTGCGGCCCGACATGGCCTACTTCCCGGAGGGCGTCGGAGCCTCCTCGCGGGGCTGTTCGGCAACCGGAGGCAGCGAATCGGGATGCTGGCGCTCCATACGTTTGATACGGATGCTGTCGGGAACCCGCACGCCGTACATGACCACGATACGGGGATTGGACGGACCGGGTTCGACCTTCACGTCGGAGGTCTCGTCCTTGTCCTTGGGTGCGTTCTTCACCGACGAGCAGGCCGCGGAGAATCCCAGAAGGGCCGCCAGCGCGAGTTTCAGTTTTCTGTTCATAACGCCAAGCTGTTAGAGATTCACAGCACAAAGATACGAATAAGCCGAGAGAAAAAAGCAAGTTCGCTTGCATTTTTTCCGAGGCGGAGTATCTTCGGCGAAGCCAAAGTGCGAATAAGCGAGGGCAAAGGCAAATCTACCTGCCTTTGCCGAGCGGGAGTATCTAAGACAAGGTCAAAGATACGAATAAGCCGAGAGAAAAACGGCAAGTTCGCTTGCATTTTTTCCGAGGCGGAGTATCTTCGGCGAAGCCAAAGTGCGAATAAGCGAGGGCAAAGGCAAATCTACCTGCCTTTGCCGAGCGGGAGTATCCAAGCGCACAAAGCAGGCATTTTTCCGGCCGAAGGCGAAAAAACATGCCAAAAAGTTTTGTAAACCAATGTTTTTTATCTTACTTTGCTGACGTATAACACTTAATTCTCTATTTTTTATGACAGGTAAGGTAAAATGGTTCGATGGCAAAAAAGGCTACGGATTCATTACGGCGGAGAACGGCAAAGAGATTTTCGTACATTTCTCGGGAATCGTTAAGGATGGTTTCAAGTCACTCAACGAAGGTCAGGTCGTAGAGTTCGAAATTGGCACGGGTGCCAAAGGCGAACAGGCCATTAACGTAAAAGTAGTTGAGTAAACTATAATTACCGGCATCGAAAGGGGGCTTCCTGCAAGAAGGAGGCCCCCTTTTTCGCGGACCGGACGAAAGGCGCTTGCCTGTTTGAAAAATAAATCGTACTTTTGGGCGTCAAAAAAACCGATAACAGGTTCAAAACACAATAAACCCAACACACCATGAAAGAAGCAATCGCAATTCTGACCGGCGGCGGACCGGCCCCCGGCATGAACACCGTGGTAGGCAGCGTCGCAAAAACGTTCCTGCGCAAAGGTTACCGCGTGATCGGCCTGCACGAAGGCTACACGGGCCTGTTCAACCCCTCGCCCCGCACCGTGGACATCGACTATCCGATGGCCGACGGCATCTTCAACCAGGGCGGTTCGTTCCTGCAAATGAGCCGGTTCAAACCCAAGGATTCGGATTTCGAGAATAACTTCAACCTCAAATTCTTCACCGACAACAACATCAAGCTGCTCGTCACGGTCGGCGGCGACGATACCGCCTCGACGGCCAACCGCATCGCCAAGTTCCTCGAGGCCAAGAAATACCCCATCGCCAACATCCACGTCCCCAAGACCATCGACAACGACCTCCCGCTCCCGAAGGGAACGCCGACGTTCGGTTATGAGTCGGCCAAGGACAAAGGTGCCGTCATCGCCCGCGCCGTCTACGTAGACGCCCGCACGAGCGGCAACTGGTTCGTGCTGGCCGCCATGGGCCGCTCGGCAGGACACCTGGCATTCGGCATCGGCGAAGCGTGCCACTACCCGATGATCGTCATTCCCGAGATGTTCGACAAGACGGAGATCACCGTCGAGAAGATCGTCAACCTGGTGATTTCGTCAATCATCAAGCGCAAGATCATGGGCATGGACTACGGTGCCGCCGTGATCTCCGAGGGCGTGTTCCACGCGCTGTCGGACGAGGAGATCCGCAAGAGCGGCATCCACTTCACCTATGACGAGCACGGGCATCCCGAGCTGGGCAAGGTGTCGAAGGCGCACATCTTCAACGAGATGATCGAGAAAAAGCTCAAGGAGCTGGGCCTCAAGGTCAAGAGCCGTCCTGTGGAACTGGGCTACGAAATCCGCTGCCAGACCCCGATCGCCTACGACCTGACCTACTGCTCGGAGCTGGGTATCGGCGTGCACAAACTCTTCGCCGAGGGCAAGACGGGCTGCATGGTTTACGTGGATTCGGAGGGCAACGTCTCGCCGCTCTACCTCAAGGACCTGCAAGACCCCACGACGGGCAAGATTCCGCCCCGTCTGGTGGACATCAAGTCGGACAAGTTCTCGTCGGTGGTGGAGAACATCATCAACGCCATCACCCCGGCAGACTACGAAGCCGCCAAGGCTTATGTCAAGAACCCCGAGGAGTACGACTTCCACAAGATTCTGAACTGGAAATAATCCGGCAACGATCCGATAAAATCCCGGAAAGCCTTCGCAAGCGCTTTCCGGGATTTTACTCATCGCACACTTTCCCGAAACCCCATCATGAAACAAACCCAGGAACCGGTGTTCGAGCCGATGCCCGAAACACCTGCGGAGCCGGAATCCCCGACTCCCGAACCCGCCGGACAGCCGGCGGCATCGCTCGCCGAAGCGAAAAAGAATATCCTCGTCGGTCTGCTGTGGTGCATCGGCGGACTGGCTTTCAGCTTCATCTCCTACTACCTCACCGAGGCCGGAGGCCGCTACGTCATCGCCACGGGAGCTATCCTCTGGGGTGCCTGGCAGGCAATCACAGGATTATACATCTGGCTGAAAATCAAATACAGCACGGGTGAATACGCCGCATTCTGGCGCATGCTCGCAGCGGCCGTCTGCACCGCCCTGCTCATCGGATACCTCTCGGTGCTCTCCACGCAGCTGGTGAACGAAAGCGGCGAACTGCCGCTGCTCGACGACGAACAGACCTACGACTGCCCGGACCTCGGGCTGCGAATCCGGATTCCCGCCGGATACACCGCCGTGGAAGAGGAGGCAGAGCCCGAAACCGATTCGACCTACGCCCGTTACACGATGTACGTCCTCGACGGCGAATGGGAGTTCAACATCGACGCCCTGCAAAACGTGATCGACGCGGACGTGGAGAACGTCGCCGACCTCTCGGACTACTGCCTGAACCGCGACTCGGTCTACTACGACGGCGGAATCATCAAGGCTTCGCGCCCCTTCACGGCGAACGGCATCGACATGCTGCGCAGCGAAGGCCGCCGGACGGAATATCCGGGATTCGTCTTCACGAACTACGACCTGAAACAGGGACAGTCGCTCATCACCGTCGGGATCAGCTACCCGGCGAACGAATACGGCAAAACCTCCACGCTCCGGCGCATCGAGGAGCTGCTCCGGGGGATCGAACTGACAGAACCGACCGAATAGGAAAATTCGCACCATCGACAAAGGCGGGCCCGGCGGGTCCGCCTTTTTTCATCCGAAGAGCGTCGGTGCGGGAGCCGGCAGCGCGGGAGCTGCCGGATGGAGGTCCAGAATCTCCAGCCCGCGGCCGAGGGCGCGGCGGACGGTATAGCGCGTGCCGCCGGGCGAACCGTCGTACCACGCCACCAGGACCCGGGCGTGATCGACCAGAAAATCGTTGCGGACGGCGTAACACCCCCGGTGATAGACCGGAGAGAGCACCTCGACGGCATCGGCGGCGGCCAGCACCCGCCCGAAGCGTTCGCGGTCGGCCTGCGGGAAGCGGGCCTCCTGTCCCCGGAAGGGAACCGCGGCGACCAGCCGGACATCGGGTCTCCGGCCGCGCAGCTCCAGCACCGCTTCGGCGGCCGCGAGGTCGAACCCCACGGCCATACCGCTCAGGAAGGTCCGGAAACCGCGCGCGTACAACTCCTCCAGGGTACGGCGCAAAGCGCCGGCGGCATCGCCGCGGTAGGTGCGGTGGCCGCTGAAAGCTACGGAGATGAGGGGATCGGCGATCATATGCTCAAAGATACGGCTTTGGCCCGAATTTTGCAAAACTTCCTGCTGAATTCAAAAACTCTCACAACTATGAAAAACACAGGAATCGCCATCGTATCGCTCGTGGGCGGTATGATCATCGGATCGGCCCTCACCATGCTGTTCACGCCCCAGTCGGGCCCCGAACTGCGTCAGAAGATCAAGGATTCGATCGACGACGAGATCGACCGCGTGAAGGAGAAACTCGGCAAGGTCGAACAGGAGATCGAAGAGGCGCGCTGCAAGTGCGACGGAAAATAAACGCCGCCCGAAGATGGAAAACAAACCTTCCGGCGGCCGTTTCATAGCCTCGCTTCTGTTTTTCGCAATGACGGCGGCCATCGCCGTCCTGCTGCTGCTCACGGCGCTGGTCGTATGGCTCTCGTCCGTGACGGGTTCGTTCATCGTTTCGGCGCTGATTCTGGGCGGACTTTTCGCCCTCCTCGCCTTCGTCATCTACCTGCTGGCGATCCGGGATGCCGTGGATCACATCCGCTCGCAGGCGGAAACCGTTTACGAGGTGGCCCGCGCAGCGCAGACAGGCTATGAATGGCTCACCGAAAAGGTTACCCTCTTCCTCCGGCTGCGCGAAGAATTCCGCAGCAAATGAAAAACGCCGGTGCATTGCGTTGCACCGGCGTTTTTCAAATCCGGAACGGCCCGTTACAACGGCACATCCACATCGACGTAGACCATCGTATAGCTCTCCCGGCTGCGCAGATAAAGTTCGAACCGGCGGGCGAACCAGCCTCCGAGCCGGATATAGAGCTTCCCGCCGCGCTGCTCGCAGCGGATGTCGTAGCCGTTGTCGATGAGATCGCACTCGACATCCCCGCCCGGCAGCGACAACGCCACCTCCTGATCGAGATAGTCGTAGTTGGAGTGGTCGATCCGCAACGCCGTGCTCCCGTACTCGGGCAACTTGTAGGTCCCGGGCATGGCCGTGACATATCGGACCGCCGCACCGACGGTCTTCGACTCCGCCGTAAGCGGCGAAACCACGTAGATCTTCAGGTAGTTCACATCCCGGCGTCCGATGGGCATGGCCATCTTTCCGGAGGGGAACGACCTCAGCGTCCCCGGACGCACGGCCACGTAACCATGCCCCGCCTCGACGGCGGCTATCGTCGTCGAGGTCTCCAGCGATTTGGGCGCAACGGCCCCCAGACCGCCGACCTTGCCGAGCGCAAAGAGAACACAGTTGTTGCCGCATACAAAATTCTGGGCCTTGTCGATATAGATGCCCGAATCGTCCAACACGGTTTTGCCGTTACTTTCATCCATCATATTGAGGGAAACGGTCCCTTCGGGATCGCCGGGAGTCCCATCATCGTCGGAGCAGGAGGGAGCGCCCCCGACGACTGCCGCCAGCAGCAGCGGCAGAAAAATCTTCTTCATAGATTCAATCGGTTTTGTTGTGTAGCCGCAGCGAAGATACAAAAAAACACAGACTTTTTCCGGTCCGGACCGGAAAAAGAACGGACCTCGCAAAGAGGTCCGTTCCGGTATATTCCGCAATCGGGAAATTATTTGCCGAAGTAACGCTTGTAGAGCCCCTCGAAACCCTTGCCGTGACGGGCTTCGTCCTTGGCCATCTCGTGTACGGTGTCGTGCACGGCGTCGAGGTTCTGCTCCTTGGCCAGACGGGCCAGACGCATCTTGTCCTCGCAGGCGCCGCACTCGGCGTTCATGCGCTTTTCGAGGTTGGTCTTGGTGTCCCAAACGACCTCGCCGATCAGCTCGGCGAACTTCGAGGCGTGCTCGGCCTCCTCCCAGGCGTAACGCTTGTAAGCCTCGGCGATCTCGGGATAACCCTCGCGGTCGGCCTGACGGCTCATCGCCAGGTACATGCCCACCTCGGTGCACTCGCCCATGAAGTGATTCTGGAGACCCTCCCACAGTTCGGGGCTGGCACCCTTGCCGTCGCCGATCTTGTGAACCGTCACGAAATCGAGGTCGCCCCCGGTCTCCACCAGTTCGACGAATTTTTCCTTGCCTACCTTGCACATCGGGCACTGATCGGGTGCCTCGGGACCTTCGTGGATGTAACCGCAAACGGTACAACGCCATTTCTTTGCCATAATACGCTGAATGTTTAGTGTGTGTGATTGTGTTCTGTTTGTGACGCAAAGATAGCAAATCCGTCCGGAATCCGTATGGATTTCCGATCGTCTTTTCTGATGGCGGGATAGGCTGCGCTTATAGCCGCGGCGCAGAACCGGATAAAGAGCGCATGAACCCACCTCCGCCCCGAAAACACGCCTCTCAGGCGAGGCGGTCGATCACCTCCTCGATCTGCGCCACGTCGGTCGAGTCCTTCACCAGCACGCGCTTGCGGCTGTCAAGCAGATACATCGCCGGAATGGCGTGGAGGTCGTAGAGGCTCTTCTCGCGGATGACGCACCCCTTGTCATAGGCGTTGATCCACGACGCAGGGATGTGGTCGCGGTAGTCGCGCCACTCCGTGAGGTCCTCGTCGGGATAGATCGCCAGCACTTTCAGCCGCCCGCGCTCGATCATCTCCGAGAGCATCGGCGACGAGGTGATCGCCTCGCGGATCTCGCGGCACATCGGACAGCCGGGGTTGTTGATGAACAGCAGGACGTATTCGGCATGCAGCCCGTAGAGGTTTCCCGAGGCGCCCGAGGCGAGCGTATAGCGGAAATCGTTGGCCTGATGCCCCAGCCGGTTCTGCATGGCCATCTCCAGATCGTACTGCGGAGCGATGCGTTCGTATTCGTCGTACCACGGGCTCCGCAGCTGCGCCTGCAACACGGGGATGTAGAACTCGTCGTTGCGCAGCGGCGAATTGGGATCGTGGAGCACCTGCTCGGCGAGCATCGAGAAGTAGTCGAGCATCTTGCGCGAGGAGGAGGCGCGGCGCATCAGCGAGTCGATCGGCGAACCGTCGGTC
Organism: Alistipes intestinihominis; assembly: GCF_040095975.1. NCBI lineage: Bacteria > Pseudomonadati > Bacteroidota > Bacteroidia > Bacteroidales > Rikenellaceae > Alistipes > Alistipes intestinihominis. The sequence goes on along the minus strand of NZ_JBBMFL010000008.1, from coordinate 133,508 downwards.
GGACGGTCGGAGATCAGCGCAATGTAGCGGGCATAAGCCTCGACCATTTGCAGCGTGTCGGCCCGGACGGTGAAGAGCGTATCGGTGAAGTCGAAGCGGTCCCAGTAGTGCACGCGCAGGTAGTCGCGCCGCTCGTCGGGCGAGAGGCTCGACGGAGCGATGGCGGGCAGGAAGACCCGCGGACGGGAGTCCGCCGCGGCCTCCTGCGCGGGAGCGTTCCGGCGGCGGCCGCACGAGGCCATGCACAGGAGGGCCAGAAGAGAGATCAGAATGCGTCGCATAGGCTGAAATACGATTTTACATGCAAATATACGCATTTCGGGCGACAATCGTGCAACCGAAAGCCCCGAACCCCGCCGAACGGCGGTTTTGCACGGTAGTTGCAACACTCCGCAGCGTCAAAAAAACCAAATTTATTCACTATGGATGTAAAAAAAACTACCACAAGCACAGGGTTCAAACTGAGTGTCATGACACTTGCGATTATGAACGTGACGGCCGTAGTGAGTCTGCGCGGACTGCCTGCCGAGGCGGTCTACGGACTTTCGTCGGCGTTCTACTACCTGTTCGCTGCAATCGTGTTCCTCATCCCGACGGCCATGGTCGCCGCAGAGCTGGCCGCGATGTTCTCCGACAAACAGGGCGGCGTCTTCCGCTGGGTCGGCGAGGCTTACGGAGCCCGCACGGGATTCCTGGCCATCTGGCTCCAATGGATCGAATCGACGATCTGGTACCCCACGGTGCTGACCTTCGGAGCCGTGTCGATCGCCTTCATCGGCATGAACGACGTGCACGACGCGGTGCTGGCCTCGAACAAGGTCTTCACGCTCTGCATGGTGCTGGCCATCTACTGGCTCGCCACGTTCATCGCGCTCAAGGGCCTCGGATGGGTCGGAAAGATCAGCAAATGGGGCGGTATGATCGGCACGATCATTCCCGCGGGACTGCTGATCGTCCTCGGCATCATCTACATCTCGACCGGCGGGCATAACCATATGGACATGTCGCAGGGCTTCTTCCCCGACCTGTCGAAATTCAACAACCTCGTGCTGGCCAGCAGCATCTTCCTCTTCTATGCGGGTATGGAGATGATGGGCATTCACGTGATGGACGTGAAGAATCCGTCGCGCAACTACCCCAAAGCCATCATCATCGGTTCGCTCGTCACGGTCTGCATCTTCGTGCTGGGCACCTTCTCGCTGGGATTCATCATCCCCGCCAAGGACATCAGCCTCACGCAGTCGCTGCTGGTCGGATTCGACAACTATTTCCACTACCTCCACATCTCGTGGGCCGGACCGATCATCGCCATCGCCCTGATGTTCGGCGTGCTGGCCGGCGTGCTGACCTGGGTGGCAGGCCCCTCGAAGGGTATCTTCGCCGTGGGCAAGGCCGGCTACCTGCCCCCGTTCTTCCAGAAAACCAACAAGAACGGCGTGCAGAAAAACATCCTGCTGATCCAGGGATGCGTCGTGACGCTGCTGGCGCTGCTGTTCGTCGTGATGCCCTCGGTGCAGTCGTTCTACCAGATTCTCTCGCAGCTCACCGTGCTGCTCTACCTCATCATGTACATGCTGATGTTCTCGGCAGCCATCGTCCTGCGGTACAAGATGAAGGACACGCCCCGCCCGTTCCGTCTGGGCAAGAAAAACGGCCTGATGTGGCTCCTCGGATGTCTCGGCTTCTGCGGCGCATTGCTAGCCTTCGTCCTGAGCTTCGTGCCGCCCAGCCAGATCGCAACGGGCAGCAACACCGTCTGGTTCTCGGTGCTCGTCATCGGATGCGTGGTCGTCGTAGGCGCCCCGTTCGTGATCTACGCCCTGCGCAAGCCGTCGTGGAGAGACCCGCAGGCCGCCGCCGAATTCGCCCCCTTCCACTGGGAAGTGCAGGCCAAAGCCGCGGCTCCGGCGCAGAGCCAGCCCGCGGCGAACAATAACCAATCGACAAAATAAGGAACGACATGATTCAGAAAATCGACAAAAAAGCGGTTCAGGAAGCCCTTCGAACGGCCTACGAACGCTGCAAGAACGAAACGGGCGGCAAGAACGCCGACTATATCCCCTATCTGGCCGACGTGCCGTCGAACCTCTTCGGCATCGCGGCCTGCCTGCCCGACGGCGACGTAGTGGCCGTGGGCGACGTGGACTACAAATTCGGCATCGAATCGGTGTCGAAGGTCCCGACGGCGATCCTCGCCATGAACCAGTACAGCGGTCAGGAGGTCCTCGACAAGATCGGCGCCGACGCAACGGGGCTGCCCTTCAACTCGATCATGGCCATCCTGCTGGAAAACGACCATCCCTCGACGCCGCTGGTCAACGCCGGAGCCATCTCGGCCTGCTCGATGGTCAAACCCGTGGGCGACAGCGACGGCAAGTGGAAAGCCATCGTCTCGTTCATCGCCGACCTCGCAGGGTCGGAGGTCGAAGTGATCGACGAACTCTACAAGTCGGAAACAGCGACCAATTTCAACAACAAGTCGATCGCGTGGCTGCTGAAGAATTACAACCGCATCTACGACGATCCCGACATGGCGCTGGACATCTACACGCGGCAGTGTTCGATCGGCGTGACAGCCAAGCAGCTGGCCACGATGTCCGCGACGATCGCCAACAGCGGCGTGAACCCCGTGACCAAAAAAGAGGTGTTCAAACCCGAGCTCACGCCCAAGATCGCCTCGATGATGGCGACCGTGGGGTTCTACGAGCACACGGGCGACTGGCTCTTCACGACGGGGCTCCCCGCCAAAACGGGCGTCGGCGGCGGCATCATGGGCGTCGTGCCGGGCGTGATGGGCGTGGCGGCGTTCGCTCCCCCGCTGGACGAGGCCGGCAATTCGGTGAAGGCCCAGAAGGCGCTGGCATTCATCGCCGGGCACCTCAATCTCAACCTCTTCGGCACGACGCGCTGCGTGATGGCCGAAAAGGAACCGGTGCAGGCATAGGCAAAGACCTGACCGCAACGAAAAAGCCTGCATCCGACGGATGCAGGCTTTTTCATGCCTCGGGGCGATCAGAAGCGGTAACGCGCACCGACCAGCAGACTGCCCGAGGTGCCGATACCCGCCTCGGCATAAGCCGCGATGCGTCCCCCGACCTCGACGCCGACGGGCGACACCTGGAAGGCGAACAACGTGGATTTGTCGCTCTGTCCCCCGACCTTGGCCTTGGCGAACGAAGCGCCCGCACCGACCCACGTATAGAACGACACGATCTTCAGATTGAGCCAGTTCCACTTCGCATTGGGCATCACGGTCCAGTAACGGTTTTTGATCTCCGAACCGGAGCCCTTGATCTCCTGCGTGTTCGACGAATAGACGACCTGTGCCCCGATGCGCAGGCTGCCGATCACCCGGAAGCTGTACCCCACGGTGACGGCGCCCCATCCCGAGGGGTCCGTATCGGCGCCCGTCAGCAGGTCGCTGTATGCGTCGATCCAGTCCGTCACGGGCGCGAAACCGTAGGAGACGGAAATCTCGCTGCGGCGCGATCCCTGAGCCGCGGCGGGCACGGCCATCGCCAGAACGACGGCCGCCATCAGCAATTTCTTGATCATAATTTTCCGGTTTAAGGGTTTACAGCCGTAAATATAGCAAAAACCGCGCTGCAAAAAAACGGGAGGACCTTCGAAAAAAGCCCTCCCGGTAAACGGATTCGCATCCGCAGTCGTCAGTTCTCCTGCTCGACGGCCTTGAACAGCGCGATATCCTCCGTCGTGGAGTTCATCACGTAGGTATAAGCCTCCGAGATCTTCGCCTCGGCGAGCTTGCAGAAGATGCGCGCCGAAGCGACGTACTCCTCCGCCTGACCGGCCTGACGGGCCAGCAGGTAGGTGATGATGATGTGTCCGGCGGTCTCCACCAGGCGGCGGGCATGGAAATCCTTGAATCCGCAAACCTCCTTGTCCCCGGCCTCGACGCGGGCCAGCATCTCCGAGAACTTCACGGTCAGCTCTTTGAGCTTCGTGACCACGGGGCACATCGCCTCCGAATAGCTCTCTGCGGCATAACGCTCGATCTGCTCCATGAACGTGCCCTTCGTCACGGCGTTGATCGCCGCCACGACCTGCAACTGCGAGGTGCCCTCGTAGATGTTCATGATGCGGGCGTCGCGGTAGATGCGCTCGCAGGGATAGTCCTTCATAAAGCCCGAACCGCCGTGGATCTGGATGGCGTCGTAGGCCAGCTGGTTGGCATACTCCGACGAGAAGAGCTTCACCAGCGGGGTGAAGCCGTCGGCCAGACGGTTGTAGAACTTCATCTCCTGACGCTCCTCCGCTTCGAGCGAACGCTCGTGGGAGATATGGCCGTACTGCTTGTAGACCTCGACGAAACGCGCGGTTTCGTACAGCAGCGCACGCGCGCCCTGCACCTTGGCCTTCATATTCGAGAGCATCTCCGACACGGCGGCGAACTGGATGATCGGCTTGCCGAACTGGGCGCGCTCGTGGGCGTATTTCAGCGCCTCGCGGTAAGCGGCCTCGCACGTACCCACCGACTGAGCGCCGATGCCCAGACGGGCGGCGTTCATCAGCGACATCACGTACTTGATAAGACCCATCTTCCGGTCGCCAACCAGCTGCGCCGGGGCGTTCGTGAAGACCAGCTCGCACGTCGGCGATCCCTTGATACCGAGTTTGTTCTCGATGCGGCGCACCTTCACGCCGCCGTCGCGCTTGTCATAGACCAGCATCGAAAGGCCGCGGGCGTCGGTCGTACCCTCTTCGGTACGCGCCAGCACGAGCGAAACCTCGCCGTCGCCGTTGGTGATGAAGCGCTTCACGCCGTTCAACAGCCAGGTCTGCTTCTCCTCCGACCAGGTGGCTTTCAGCATCACGGCGCCCAGATCCGAACCGGCGTCGGGCTCCGTAAGGTCCATCGCGCACGTCGCGCCTGCCGAAACCCACGGCAGATACTTCTGTTTGATCTCTTCGGAGGCGAACTCATTGAGCGTCTCGGCGCAATCCTGCAATCCCCAGATGTTCTCGAAGCTGGCGTCGGCGCGTGCGACCATCTCGTTGGCCATCACGAAGCAGATCAGCGGGAAATTCAGTCCGTCGTACTTGCGGGGAAGCGTCATGCCGCTCAGGCCCGCATCGACGACGGCCTTCATGTTCTCGACCGTGCCCGAAGCATACTCCACGTGGTCGTTGACCACGCGCGGGCCCTCGTGGTCCACGCCCTCGGCATTGGGGGCGATCACCTCGCCGCAGACCTCGCCGGCGATCTCCAGCACGCGGCGGTAGGAGTCCATAGCGTCTTCGAAATCCTGCGGCGCATAGTCGTAGAGGTCTTTCTCGGCGAAACCGCGCTCTTTCAGCTCCACGATCTTGCGCATCAGCGGATGCTGGAGGTGGAACTGCAAATCCTTGTTATCTGAAAAGAAATTAGCCATTACTTCGAATTTTGTTTATAGTACTTGATCATCTTGGGGATAATCTCATTGACATCGCCCGTGATGGCGTAGTCGGCGATCTTGTTGATCGGAGCCTCGGGATCGGTGTTGATCGAGATCACCATCGACGACTGGTCCATGCCGGCCGTGTGCTGGATCTGCCCCGAAATACCGCAGGCGATGTAGAGTTTCGGACGCACCGTAACACCCGTCTGGCCTACCTGGCGCGCATGCTCCGTGAAGCCCGCATCGACGGCGGCGCGGCTGGCGCCCACTTCGCCGCCCAGCACGTCGGCCAGGTCGTGCACCAGCTTGAAGTTCTCCTTCGAACCCATGCCGTAACCGCCGGCGACGATGATGCCGGCACCCTTGATGTCGATCTTGCGCTCCTCGATCTGACGATCGACGATCTTCACCACGAGGTCCGTGTCCTTGACGAATTTCTTCCAGTCGATCGGCTTCACCTCGCCGGCACCCGGTTTGGCGGCGAGCTCCTTGCGCATCACGCCCTCGCGGACCGTCGCCATCTGGGGACGGTGGTCGGGGTTGACGATCGTGGCGATGATGTTGCCGCCGAAGGCGGGACGGATCTGATAGAGAAGGTCCTTGTACTCCTTGCCCGTCTTGGGGTCCTTGTGGTCGCCGATCTCCAGCTGCGTACAGTCGGCCGTCAGGCCGCTGTGCAGCGCCGACGATACGCGGGGTGCGAAGTCGCGGCCCACGGGCGTAGCGCCGAAGAGTGCGATCTGGGGTTTCTCCTGTTCGATCAGCCCGCACAGCACGGCCGTATGGGGCAGCGTGCGGAACGGGGCGAAGAGTTCGTCATCGGCGGTCCACACCGTGTCGGCGCCGTATTTGGCCAGCTCGGCGGCGATACCCGCCAGTTCGTGACTCAGCACGACGGCTTCGAGTTTCACCCCGAGGCGGTCGGCCAGCTCGCGGCCCTTGGTCAGCAGTTCGAGGCTCACATCGGCGACCTTGCCGCCCTCCATCTCGATGTATACGAATATATTGTTCATCTCCGAAGCGTATTAACCGAGCGTGTGGCTCGCAATAAGTTCAACCATCAGTGAATTGATATCCTCGTCGGCGGCCGTGAGTTTCTTGGCCTCCTTGGCGGCGAAAACCACGTTCTCGATCTTCTTGACCTTCGTGGGCGAACCCGCGAGGCCGAGTTGTCCGGGATCGGGATCGACATCGGCGGCGGCCCACTCCACGATTTGCAGGTACTCCTTCGCAGCGGCGCGCTGTGCGGCGGGCGACTCGGGAGCCGCGGCGATTTCGGAACCGGCCAGGGCGCCCTTGTACTTCATCACCCGCTTGGCGTTGCGCGGACGGCACTCGGCGGCCGAAGCGTTGACCGTCACCACGGCGGGAATCGGACACTCGACAACCTCGGTGCCATGCTCCAGGCGGCGTTTCACGACCAGCGCCCCCGCCTTGACCTCGACGATCTCCTCGGCATAGGTCACCTGCGGAAGGCCGAGTTTCTCGGCAACCTGCGGGCCCACCTGCGCGGTGTCGCCGTCGATGGCCTGACGGCCTGCGAAGATCACGTCGGGAGCGATCTTCTTCAAGGCGCACGAAAGGGCGTAAGAGGTGGCCAGCGTATCCGAGCCGGCGAATTCGCGGCCCGAAAGCAGGTAACCGCCGTCGGCGCCGCGGAACATCGCGTCGCGGATAATGTCGGCGGCACGCTGCGGCCCCATCGTGAGAATATGGACCGTGGAACCCTCGACGCGGTCTTTCAGCCGCAGGGCGGCTTCCAGCGCATTGAGGTCCTCGGGATTGAAAATGGCCGGAAGCGCCGCGCGGTTGACCGTCCCTTCGGGGGTCATCGCGTCCTTGCCCACGTTGCGGGTGTCGGGCACCTGCTTGGCCAAAACAAGAATTTTGAGGTTTTGTTGTTGCATATAAGTTAAGTGGTTATATATTGATATCCTTTTCCTGTTACCGCTGTTATCGCAAACGGGCTGTCTACCGGAATGCAGACGAAAGCCGCGGAACCGAACGACAGCGAAACAACCTGCTGCCGCCCCGAAAACCGGCGTCTTACTCCGGACGGACAATGGTTTCGCCGCGGTCGGGACCTACCGAGATGATCTTCACGGGGACGCCCGTCTGACGCTCGATGAACTCCACGTAACGCTTGAACGCCTCGGGAAACTCCTCGTAACGGCCGTACTTGCGCAGGTCGCATTTCCACCCCTCGAACTCGGTGTAGACCGGTTTGAGCTCCCCGTCGATCTCGTAGGGGAATTCCGAGGTCGTGCGCCCGCCGATCTCGTAGGCCGTGGCCACCTTGATCGTGTCGAAGTCGTTCATCACGTCGGATTTCATCATGATGAGCTGCGTCACGCCGTTGATCATGATCGAATATTTCAGGGCCACCATGTCCAGCCATCCGCAGCGGCGGCGGCGTCCCGTGACGGCTCCGAACTCGTGGCCGATGTCGCACAGCCGCTCGCCCGTCTCGTCGAAGAGCTCCGTGGGGAACGGCCCGCTGCCCACGCGCGTACAGTAAGCCTTGAAAATGCCGTACACCTCGCCGATGCGGTTCGGAGCGACGCCCAGTCCGGTGCAGACGCCCGCGCAGACCGTGTTCGAGGAGGTCACGAACGGATAGGAGCCGAAATCCACGTCCAGAAGCGTCCCCTGGGCACCCTCGGCCAAAATCGACTTGTCCTGCGCGAGGCAGTCGTTGACGAAATATTCGCTGTCGATGATGTGGAAGCGGCGGAGGTATTTCACCGCCTCGAACCACTGCTTCTCCAGTTCGGTGATGTCGTATTGGTAATCGAGGCTTTTCAGAATTTTCTCGTGACGCGCCTTGGCCGCGACGTAGATCCGCTCGAAATCGGGGCTCAGCAAATCGCCGACACGCATGCCGTTGCGGCTCACCTTGTCCGTATAGGTCGGGCCGATGCCCTTGCCCGTGGTGCCGATCTTGGCGCTGCCCTTGGCCGCCTCGTAGGCCGCGTCGAGGATGCGGTGCGTCGGCAGGATCAGGTGGGCTTTCTTCGAAATGCAGAGCTGGCGGGTCAGGTCATGGCCGCTGGCCGCCAGCGCCTCGGCCTCCTCACGGAAAAGGATGGCGTCGATCACCACCCCGTTGCCGATGATGTTGGTCTTGCCGCCTTGGAAAATGCCCGAAGGTATCGAGCGGAGTACGTACTTCTCGCCGTTGAATTCCAACGTGTGACCGGCATTGGGACCGCCCTGGAACCGGGCCACCACCTCGTAGCGGGGCGTCAGCACGTCCACGACCTTCCCTTTGCCCTCGTCACCCCATTGCAGGCCGAGGATCACGTCAACTTTTTTCATTGTATCCGGTATCTAATTTATACTTGCAAAAGACATTTTTTGCACCCAAAGGTACAAATTATTATCCGAAAAGCCCAAACCGCACGGCGGACTTTTCAACAAATTATAAAGAAAACGGGTCGAAAAGAGGAAAGATAAAGGGCAATCCGGACGGGCGCGGAACCGAATGGGAAGCGGGGAAGCGGTACTTTCGCACCCTAAAACCCGCCTCTTAGGGGACGGGCGCAGCCGGATGGACAGCGGGAAAACAGGCCGTCCGCACCCTAAAACCCGCCTTACAGGCGGGTGAGTTCGGTCGGTCCGTCGAAGGAGATGTTCTGCGATACGAGGCAGTAGACCGTCGTCAGACCGGGATTGCTGCGCACATCGGCCTTCAGGTTGGCGTCGCACGAAGCCACGTCGAGCGTCGTGAGGGCGTTTCCCCGACAATCGAGCGTCAGCAGCGAGGCCGTCGAATGCAGGTCGAGACGCGGCAGGTCGTTGCCGCTGCAATCCATCCACACCAGTCCCCGCACGCCGTCGAGATCGAGCGACACGAGCGCATTGTCCCGGCAGTCGAGCCGTTCGAGGTAAGTGCAGGCCGTGAGGTCCAGCCGCGTAAGGTCATTGCCCGAACAGTCGAGTTCCCGAAGGTTGAAGAACTCCCGGATGTCGGTCAGCGACGCGATGCCCCGCCCGGGGCACGACATGCGCCGGACACGCTGCGCCTCGTAGCGCGAAATGCGTCCGTCGCCGTTCGTGTCGAACTTTTCGAGGCAGTAAGCCTCGAACGCCTTGTCGTAAAAATCGAGATAGATGTATTTGTTGTCCTCGTCGCGGTCGTCCTCGGCAAGGCCGCAGGCCGTGCAGAGCAGAACGAACAGGACGGAGAGGGCACGCACCATAGGCAGCGTCAGATGCTCACGTCGTCGTCGGAACTGTCCGTATCCGATGCGTCGTCGTCGCCGCCCTGGATGTCGTCGGCACCCTTGATTTCGTCGTCGTAATAGTCCTTGTCGTCATCGTCGTGCGAGTTGTCGTCAACCTTCACATCGACCTTCACCATGTAGGCGATTTCGTCCGTGTCGTAGGGCACGGCATAGAAGAAGTCGCCGTTGGGCTTGTCAACGCGGATCATGGCGTCGGTGAAGCCCAGAGGATACTTCGCCTTGACGGCCTCCTGAATTTCGGGAGTCAGGTTATGGAAACTCGTTACGATATGTTTTTTCGCGGTAGTCTGGTTTGCCATAAAAGTGCTTGGAAATTTTTTGCAATTATAAGCAAAATTTGAATATCGCGCCACATCTGCAATTTTTTTTTGCATTTTTTTTGATTTTGCCCTGTTTTTACCCGTTGTTAAAGACAAAATATGTAACTTTACACACGTCATTCTTATATTATGGTACGCGAACGAATCGAGGAGCTGCGCCGTCAGCTCGAACTGCATAACTTCAAATATTACGTCGAAAACGCCCCCGAAATCTCGGACTTCGAATTCGACGCGATGATGCGCGAGCTTCAGGAACTGGAACGCGCGTACCCCGAATTCGCCGATCCCAATTCCCCGTCGGTGCGGGTCGGCAGCGACCTCACGGCGGAGTTCCAGACCGTCAGGCACCGCTACCCGATGCTGTCGCTGGGCAACACCTACTCGCTGGACGAACTGCACGAATTCATCGCCCGCATCGAACGCGAGACCGGCCCCACGGACTACGTATGCGAGCTGAAATTCGACGGCACGGCCATCTCGCTCACCTACGAGCACGGACGCCTCGTGCGCGCCGTGACGCGCGGCGACGGCGTGCAGGGCGACGACGTGACGGCCAACGTGCGCACGGTGCGCACGGTGCCCCTGCGCCTGCGGGGCGAGGGATGGCCCGACCATTTCGAAATCCGGGGCGAGATCCTGATGCCCTACGCCTCATTCGACCGCCTCAACGCCGAGCGCGAGGCCAACGGCGAACAGCTCTTCGCCAACCCCCGCAACGCCGCCGCCGGAACGCTCAAGCAACAGTCGTCGGCCGTGGTGGCCCGGCGCGGACTGGACTGCACGCTCTACCAGCTGGCGGGCGACGAACTGCCCTTCACGACCCACTGGGAGAGTTTGGAAAAGGCCCGCGAATGGGGCTTCAAGGTTTCGGATGCGGCGCGCATCTGCCGCAGCGCCGCGGAGATCGACGCATTCATCGAACATTGGGACACGGCGCGGCGCGAACTCCCCTTCCCGACGGACGGCGTGGTGATCAAGGTCAACGACTTCGCCGTGCGGCGCCAGCTGGGATTCACGGCCAAGGCCCCGAAATGGGCCGTAGCCTACAAATTCAAGGCCGAACAGGCCCTGACGCGCCTCGACAGCGTGTCGTTCCAGGTGGGGCGCACGGGAGCCGTGACGCCCGTGGCCAACCTCGAACCGGTGCTGCTCGCCGGAACCACCGTGCGGCGCGCCACGCTGCACAACGCCGAACAGATGGCCCAGCTGGACATCCGCCCGGGCGATATGGTCTACGTCGAGAAGGGCGGCGAGATCATCCCGAAGATCATCGGCGTAGACCTCTCGCAGCGTCCCGCCGACAGCCGGCCGTTCGAATACATCACCGTGTGCCCCGAATGCGGCACGCCGCTGGTGCGCTACGAGGGCGAGGCCAAGCACTACTGCCCCAATCAGGGCGGATGCCGGCCCCAGATCATCGGCCGCATCATCCACTTCATCCGCCGCAAAGCCCTCGACATCGAGGGACTGGGCGAGGAGACCGTGGAACTGCTCTACGAAAACGGACTGGTGCGCGACGTGGCGGACCTCTACGACCTGCGCGCCGAACAGCTGGCTCCCCTGCCCCGGCTGGGCGAGAAATCGGCCGACAACATCATCCGTTCGATCGAACGGTCGAAGCAGGTGCCGTTCCAGCGCGTGCTGTTCGGACTGGGCATCCGCTTCGTGGGCGAAACGACGGCCAAATACCTCGCCGAGCACTTCCGGTCGCTGGACGCCGTGATGAAGGCCACGCGCGAGGAGCTGGTGGAAGCCGACGAGGTAGGCGGACGCATCGCCGACGCCATCATCGAGTATTTCGCCGAGGACGAGAACCTGCGGATCATCCGCCGTCTGCGCGACGCGGGGCTGCAATTCGAGGCCGAAGCGCGCGAACTGGCTTCGGAGAGCCTGGCGGGCAAGACATTCGTGGTCTCGGGGAAATTCTCGCGCAGCCGCGACGAGATGAAGGAGCTGATCGAAATGCACGGAGGCAAGAACCTCGCGGCGGTGTCGGGCAACGTCGATTACATCGTCGCGGGCGAAAACATGGGCCCCGCGAAGCTGAAAAAGGCCGAGAAACTGGGCGTGAAGATCATCTCCGAGGAGGAGTTCTTCGCCATGATCGAAGGCGGAAGCCCGGCGGAAAAGGCAGCACAGCAGGAACTGTTCTGACGCCCGCGTCAAGGACTCCGACACAAAACGACAGACGAAACTAACAACGATAATCAGAAACTCTATGCTACGACACAAACTTTCCGGCGTGGGCGCCGCGATGATAACCCCCTTCACGGCGGACGGCCGCGTGGATTACAAGGCGCTGGCCCGCATGATCGACTACGTGATCGAAGGCGGCGTGGACTACATCGTCGCCCTGGGCACCACGGCCGAAACCCCGACCCTCTATATGCCCGAACGCGCCGTGATCGCCATGTTCATCACCAACCACATCGCCGGCCGCGTGCCGCTGGTGATGGGCTGCGGCGGAAACTCCACGTCGGAGGTGCTGGACCAGCTGCGCGAATTCGACCTGCGCGGCGCCGATGCCATACTCAGCGTGACGCCCTATTACAACAAGCCGTCGCAGGAGGGGCTGTACCAGCATTTCCGCACCGTATCGGAACATTCGCCCCTGCCGGTGATCCTCTACAACATCCCCGGGCGCACGGGCGTCAACATGACCTCCGAAACCACGCTGCGCATCGCCCGCGACTTCGAGAACGTCATCGGCGTCAAGGAGGCTTCGGGCGACATCGAACAGATGCAACGCATCCTCGACAACCGTCCCGAGGGCTTCCTCGTGCTGTCGGGCGACGACGGCATCACCATTCCCCTGATGCGCCGCGGCGGCGACGGGGTGATCTCGGTGGTGGCCAACGTTTTCCCCGAACGCTTCATGAGCTGCGTGAACCACGCCAAAGCGGGCGATTTCGACACCGCCGAACGCGAATACGCGCAACTGGACGAAGCGGTCAAGGCGCTGTTCGAAGAGGGCAACCCCGTAGGCGTGAAATGCGCCCTTTCGGTGATGGGACGCATCGGCGACACGATGCGCCTGCCGCTCGTGGCCGGATCGGAAAAACTCCGCGCGAAATTCAAAAGGCTCATCGCCGAATACGATTTGCGCTGAATCCGCGTTCGTATCAGAAACGACCTGTATGAAACGACTGCTGCTTCTGCTGCTCCTGATTCCGGCGCTGGCCGCCGCCAAAGTCCCCGACGAGGACAACATCATCGACCGGACGATGGATTCGGAATCGCCTTACTACTATCCGGCGCTGATGCTGCGCTACAACGCGGGCGATGCGACGCTGACCGACGAGGATTACCACTATCTTTATTACGGATACGCCTATCAGGACGACTACAAGCCGCTGGCCACGAATCCCGATCTGGACAAGATGCTGATGCTGGTCTCGGGCCTCGACCCCGAGAAACCCGACATGGCGACGCTGGAGTCGATGATCTCGATGGGCACCGACGCCCTGAAGCGCGATCCGTTCAGCCCCAAGATCCTCAACCTGATGTCATTCGCCTACGGAGGGCTGGGCGACGAGGTGCGCGAGAAAGCCTATTCGAACCGCATGAACGGCGTGATCCGCACGATCCTCGCCTCGGGCGACGGATTCACGCAGAAAACCCCGCGCCACGTGCTGATGTTCGACCATGCGCTCGACGTGCTGGCCGCCGAGGGGCTCTCCTACGGCAAGGCCCGCATCGTCAGCCGCACGGTGGAGTTCGTGCCGCTGACGGTTCCCTATGTCGTCGAGGGTAAGAAACGCAAGGGATTCTATTTCGACTTCGGCCGCGTCTACTGGAACAAACCCGAGGGCTACACCTACAAACGCGACCGCACGTGGCAGTTCAACAACCTCAAACCCCGCACTTACAAATGATCCGCATCCTCCGACATACGCTCTGGCTGCTCGCGGCGGCGACGCTCGCGGCCTGCTCCAAGGAGGTTCCGGGATACGATCCGCCCGCCCTGGCCGACCGCACCGTCCTGCTCTACATGCCGGGGCAGAGTCTGATCGCCTACTACGAAAACAACATCCAAGGCATCCGCACGGCCGTAACGGGCCGGGCGCTGGGCAAAGGGCGGATGCTGGTATGCTGGCAGCCCGACGACCAGACATCGGCCGTGATGCAGGAGATCTATTACGACAGGAACAAGCGGTGCAGCGAGGCCAAGACGCTCAAAACCTACGACGATTTCGACGCCGGAAACCCCGCAGCGGTGCAGCAGCTGTTCGCCGATGCCGCGGAACTGGCTCCGGCCCGAAATTACGGATTGATCATCGGCTGTCACGGCAAGGCGTGGATTCCCGCGAGCGGCGGCGTGCTGCCCCGCTCGATGCTCCCGGCCGACGACGTATGGACGACGGCGCCCGGAGCCAAGCAGACCCGCTCGTTCGGCGACACGGGTTACGAACTAGATATTACGGAACTGGCCGCGGCGCTCGAAGCCCAGCGGTTCCGTTTCGACTACCTGATCTTCGACGACTGTTTCATGGCCAATATCGAGACGCTGTACGACCTGCGCCGTGCGGTGGATTATATCGTGGCCTCTCCCTGCGAGATCATGGCCGCAGGTTTCCCCTACGACCGGATCGTCCCCCACCTGTTCGAAGGGAACGGCGTGTTCGACGGTCTCGAAAAAGCCTGCTGGGAGTTCTGGAACTTCTACGAGAACGACTGGGACACCGTCCAGAGAAACGAACAGTCGGGGTGCATCTCGCTGGCCGTCACGGCGCAACTGGATGCGCTGATGATGGAGATGCGCCAGATCAAAGATAAGAAACAGCCGTTCGACATCGACGCGCTTCAATACTACAAGGGGAACGCCACGAAGCTGTTCTACGACCTGGAACACTACGTTACGCTGTGCTGCAACGATCTGGGTGCAATAGACAGCTTCAAGGCGCAGATGGAACTGGCGTTTCCGGTATCCTGCCGGCACCACACGAAATACTTCTATTCGGCCTACGACGCCATAAAACACCCCGTAAACTACTATTCGGGCGTCTCGGTCAGCGAACCTTCGACGGTGTACGCCGCCGAAAACCGGCAGACGAACTGGTATCGGGATACGCACTGAAACGAATGAACGACGGCCCGTCCGACAGCGGGCGGGCCGAAGAGAGAAAAAGAGGGGCCGGCTGTCACGGATGCTCGGCACGGCGACATTCAACGGCAGGCGGAACGACTACGGGACATCTCCCGGATTCTCGTTCGTCGCATTACCTCCATCCCATGAACATACGGGTCGTCTCGGCGTCGTGGTGGTCGAAGAACAGACTCTTACCCGTGTCGAGTGCGGCGATGGCGGCCATGTCCTCGTCGGAGAGCGTGAAATCGAAGATGTCGAGGTTCTGCCGCATCCGCTCGATGTGGGTCGATTTGGGGATGATGATGACGCCGCGCTGAATCAGCCAGCGCAGGGCCACCTGCGCCACCGACTTGCCGTATTTACTGCCGATTTCGGCAAGAACCGGGTTCGTGAAGAATCCGTTGCGGCCCTCGGCCAGCGGGCCCCACGACATGATGCGCGTACCGAACTCCTCCATGATGCGCTGCGGCTCCCGCTGCTGGTCGAAGATGTGCGTTTCGACCTGATTGACCGCCGGGACGATCTCCATATTGCTGGCCAGGTCGATGAAGTGGTCGGGGTAGAAGTTCGAAACGCCGATAGCCCGCAATTTTCCCTCCTTGTACGCCTCCTCCAATGCGCGGTATGCACCGTAGCGGTCGCAGAAGGGCTGGTGCAGCAGCATCAGGTCGATGTAGTCGGTCTGCAAGCGGCGCAGGCTCTCGTCGATGGAGGCTTTGGCCTTTTCGTAACCGTAGTTGGAGATCCAGACTTTCGACACGAGGAAAATCTCTCCGCGGTCGATGCCGCTGCGGCGCACGGCGTTGCCCACGCCCTCTTCGTTATGGTAAGCCTGCGCCGTGTCGATCATGCGGTAGCCGACGCTCAGCGCATCCGCAACGCAACGCTCGCACTCGGCGGGCGAAACCTGGTAGACGCCGTAACCCATCTGAGGCATCTCGACGCCGTTGTTCAATTTGATCGTTTTCATATTCTCACTATTATGATCGATTATTCCCGGCAGCAAAATTACGCTCTTTCTTTCCGGGCGTTGTTATACAAATTTCGGTTCATATTGCTGTTTTTGCGGTTAGGGGCAACCCCGTGTACCAAAAACCGGAATAATTGCAATTCAAGCCGCATTTCTTGTAAGTCCGTTGTGGAGGAGACCCGCTAATTTTGTGCCGAGAAACCATTAAAACGGATCGAGAGATATGAAAAAGGTTATTGCAATGTTCATCTGCGCAGCCTCGATGGCCTGCGTCTCCGTCTCAGCACAGGATATTTACCATACTGCCGCCGGCGTGCCGATGGTGCAGCTCAACAACGGCATTCTGATGCCGCAATTCGGGCTGGGGACGTTCCTCCAACCCTCCGACGAGGTGTGCAAACAGTCGTGCCTCACGGCCTTGCGCGCCGGCTACCGGCACATCGACACCGCCCACGCCTACAACGACGAACGCGGCGTCGGAGAGGCCGTGAAAGAGAGCGGCATCCCGCGCAACGAAATATGGATAACGAGCAAGCTGTGGCCGACGGAGTATGGCGAAGGCACGACGATGGAAGCCATCGACAAAATGCTGGCACGCCTGCAAACCGATTATATCGACCTGCTGTACGTCCACCAGCCCGTGGGCGATTTCGTGGGTGCATGGCGCGATATGGAGAAAGCCGTGGCTACGGGCAAGGTGCGTGCGTTGGGTATCAGCAACTTCGACGCCAACGACGAGGTGTTCGAAAAGATCATGGCGGAATCGCGCGTGAAACCTGCCGTGCTTCAAATCGAATGTCACCCCTATGCGCAGCGGCTGGCCATGCGCGAGAAGGTGAAGCCCTACGGCATCCACATAACCTGCTGGTTCCCGCTGGGCGGTGCGATGTCGAACGGTGCGCTGCTGAAAGACCCCGTGATCCGACAGATTGCCGAAGCGCACGGCAAGACCCCGGCGCAGGTGATTCTGCGCTGGCACATGCAGGAGGGATTCTCGGCCATACCCGGAGCCTCGAATCCCGATTACATCGAAGAGAATATCGCAATTTTCGATTTCGAGCTGACCGACGGGGAGATGGAGATGATGCGTGGATTGAATAAAGAAAAACGTTTCTTCAATGCCACCTACGAGCAGGTGGAACAGATGGGAAAGATGCCCATGCGGGATTAACGTATATGCGACATCTACCGAAAAAATCGCATCATATCCCGTAATTTCTGTAAGGACGCTCTCGGAGGCATCCTCTATCTTTGCAAAAGACAACATATTACGACATTCAATATGAGTACGGACAATAAAATCAGCCGCCGGGATGCTTTGAAGCGCATGGGAGCCGCCGTGCTCGGCGGTGCGGTCGCATCCTCGGGGCTGCTCTCGCTGACATCGTGCGAGGGGAAAAGGAACAAACGCATCATTTTCTATTTCACCGGAACCGGCAACTGCCTGTACATCGCCCGCCAGCTGGCCGGAGCGGATACGGAACTGCTCAGCATTCCGCAGATGGTGAAACGGGGAAAGTATGAATTCGAAGCGGACGAAATCGGCATCGTCTACCCCATCTACGGGCACATGCCGCCCTATATGGTCCGGCAGTTCATCCAGAAAGCCAGGCTGAAAGCCGGATACAAATTCGCCGTGCTGACCTACGGCGCACGGAAATGCGACGCCGTGGAGATCTGGGACCGCATATCCCGAAAGGCCGGCAATGCGTTCGACTATATCGGCACCATCGTCATGGTGGACAACTGGCTGCCCAACTTCGACATGAACGAGCAGATCAAGATAGACAAGCACATTCCCGAGAATTTGCAGAAGATAACGGCGGACATCGGCGGCCGGCGGCATTGGCACGAACCCGTGACGGAAGAGGAACGGCAGCAACATCAGAGTTTCATGCAGCGGAGCGGCCTCGACCCCGAAGTGGGCTTCCTGATGAAAAGCGAAAAATGCTTCACCGTGACCGACGCCTGCATCGACTGCGGAATCTGTACGTACGTGTGTCCGCGCGGCAACTATGAACTGACATCGAAAGGCGTCGGGATCTCCGGCGACTGCGAATTCTGCTTCGCCTGCATCCAGAACTGTCCGCAGCGGGCCATTCAGTTCCGCAAGTCGGAAGACGGCTCCTTCCCGGACGGGACGGAAAAGAACCCCAATGCCAGATACCGCAACGAACATATTTCGCTGATGGATCTCAAACTGGCGAACAATCAGAAACCATAACGATCCGAAGACGCTATGTTGAGAAAATTAAGACTGACACTTGCCGTATTGTTTTTCGTTGCGGTCACGGCCCTGTTCCTCGACTTCACGGGAACGGTTCATGCGTGGCTGGGTTGGACGGCGAAGATCCAGTTCCTGCCCGCGCTGCTCGCCCTGAATGTCGGCGTGATCGTCGCGCTGGTTCTGCTGACGCTGCTGCTGGGCAGGGTCTACTGCTCGGTCATCTGCCCGCTGGGCGTGATGCAGGACATCGTGTCGTGGATAAGCGGGCGGCGGAAAACAAAACGGTATCGCTTCTCCTACTCGCCCGAAATAAAGTGGCTGCGCTACGGAGTGCTGGGACTGTTCGTCATCGCCTTGATCGCCGGCATCGGCTCGTTCGTGGCCTTGCTGGCGCCGTACAGCTCCTACGGGCGCATCGCCTCCAACCTTTTCGCCCCGCTGTACCGCTGGGGCAACAATCTGCTGGCCTATTTCGCCGAGCGGGCGGACAGCTACGCTTTTTATGAAACGGAGGTGTGGATGAAGAGCCTGCCGACGTTCGTTATCGCCGCGCTGACATTGGTCGTGCTGGCCGTGCTGGCATGGCGGAACGGACGCACCTATTGCAATACGATCTGTCCCGTGGGAACGATCCTGGGATTCTTCTCCCGTTTCTCGCTGTTCCGTCCGGTGCTCGACGCGGAGAAGTGCAGGAATTGCAGCCTCTGTTCGCGCCGCTGCAAGGCCGCCTGCATCGACTACAAGAACCATCGCATCGATTACAGCCGCTGCGTGGCGTGCATGGACTGCCTGGACGCCTGCAAACACGACGCCCTGCATCTGCAATACCGCCGAAAAAAAACGACCGGACCGGCAGCGGAGAAACCCGAGCAGGCAGAACGGATCGACACCTCCCGCCGCCGCTTCCTTTCGACGACGGCCGTGCTCGCCGTCGCATCGGCGGTAAAGGCGCAGGAGAAGAAGGTGGACGGCGGACTGGCCGTCATCGAGGACAAGAAGATCCCGGTGCGTGCCACGCCGATCGTACCGCCGGGAGCGTGGAGCGCACGCAGTTTCGCGCAGCATTGCACCGCCTGTCAGCTTTGCGTGTCGGCCTGTCCCAACGGCGTGCTGCGCCCTTCGACCGATTTGCAGAAGCTGATGCAGCCCGAAATGTCCTACGAACGAGGCTACTGCCGTCCGGAGTGCACGAGGTGTTCGGAGGTCTGCCCCGCGGGAGCCATCCGGCCGATCACCGTCGAGGAGAAATCCTCCACACGCATCGGTCATGCCGTATGGATCAGGAAGAACTGCATTCCGCTGACCGACGGTGTGGAGTGCGGCAACTGCGCCCGCCATTGTCCCTCGGGGGCTATCCTGATGGTGCCCTCCGACGGCGACGACATGAACTCCGTCCGGATTCCGGCCATCAATGCCGAGCGGTGCATCGGGTGCGGCGCATGCGAGAACCTGTGTCCGGCGCGTCCGTTCAGCGCCATCTACGTGGAGGGACACACGATGCACAGCGTGATGTAGAAACTTTCAAGCAACAAGGAGATGAACGACCAGAATAAAAACAGGAACGTGCTGTCCCGCCGGGAGTTTCTGAAAACGATAGGAGCCGCCGGCATGGCCGCGACCGGACTGACGGCCTGCGCGGGAGGCGGGAACGACGGGGCATCGGCGGCATCCGCCGCAGAGATCCCTGCGGACCGGATGACATACCGGACCAACCCGACGTCGAGCGACAAAGTGTCGCTGCTGGGATTCGGCATGATGCGTCTGCCCTCCGTCGGCGGCCGCAGCGCCCGTGAAGGGAACGAGGAAATAGATCAGGAGATGGTGAACGAACTGGTGGACTATGCCATAGCCCACGGAGTGAACTATTTCGACACGTCGCCCGCCTATTGCCGGGGCAAGTCGGAACGCGCCACCGGCATCGCCCTGAGCCGTCACCCGCGCGACAAGTACTTCATCGCCACCAAACTCTCCAACTTCGCCCCGGCCACGTGGAGCCGCGAAGCCTCCGTCGCCATGTACCGCAATTCGCTGAAAGAGTTGCAGGTGGATTACATAGACTATTTGCTGCTGCACGGCGTGGGCATGGGCGGCGGCATGGAGGAGTTCGAGAGCCGCTACGTGAAGAACGGCATCCTCGATTTCCTGCTGGAGGAACGCAGGGCGGGGCGCATCCGCAACCTCGGATTTTCGTATCACGGCGATGTCCGGGTATTCGACCATCTGCTCGCGCGGCACGACGAATACAAGTGGGATTTCGTGCAGATCCAGCTGAACTATCTGGACTGGAAATACGCCAAGCGGATCAATCCGAGGAATACCGACGCCGAATATCTTTACGGCGAACTGCGCAAACGGAACATTCCCGCCGTCATCATGGAACCGCTGCTGGGCGGCCGGCTCTCCAACGTGCCGGGCACCATCGTCGCCCGTCTCAAGCAGCGCGAGCCGGAGATGAGCGTGGCCTCGTGGGCGTTCCGTTTCGCCGGCAGCCTGCCGGGCGTGCAGACCGTGCTGAGCGGCATGACCCGCATGGAACACTTGCAGGACAACCTGCGCACCTACGCTCCGCTGAAGCCGCTGACGGAAGACGATTTCCGGTTCCTGCAAGAGACGGCCGCGCAGATGATGCGGTTCGACACCATCCCCTGCAACGACTGCAAGTACTGCATGCCCTGTCCGTACGGCCTCGACATACCCGCCATTCTGCTCCATTACAACAAGTGCCTGAACGAAGGCAACGTCCCGGAGAGTTCGCAGGATGCGAACTTCCGGAAAGCCCGGCAAGCCTTTCTGGTGGGATACGACCGCAGCGTGCCGAAACTGCGGCAGGCGAACCGGTGCATCGGCTGCAACCAGTGCAGCGTCCATTGTCCGCAGCGGATCGACATCCCGAAGGAACTGCACCGGATCGACGCATACGCGGAACGCCTGAAACAGGGAATATGAACTTGAAAAAACGACCGACAGATGAAAGACTTCATTTTCAGAAACGACACGAAACTTCTCTTCCGCAACGACATCCGGGAGACCATCCTCGAAATAGCCGAAGGCCATAAAATAATGTTCGTCCACGGCGGCGGCTCCGCCGAACGCAACGGCTGCCGCGACGATGTCGTCCGGACCCTGACCGAAAACAACATCCCCTTCGTGGAATACAGAGGCGCTTCGAGGGAGTTTCAAAAAACAGAAGAGGGAATCCGGCTGGCCAGGGCCAATGGCGTGACAATGATCATCGGCGCCGGAGGGGCCAGCGTAATGGACTGCGCCAAGCTGATGGCTTTGGGCTTCTACCACGAATCGAACCTCTGGGAATACGTGAAAGGGAGAAATCCGTACGGGCTGGAACACCTTCCGCTGGCGCTGATTCCCACTTATCCGTCCAGCGGCTCCGAAAACGGGCTGGGTGCGGTAGCCGTCGATTCGAGAACCGGAGATTTCGGAACGGCCTACGGCATCGCCGCCGACTATGCGATTCTCTGTCCCCGATATTCGCTGACCCTGGATCGGGAGATGACCGTCTACACCGGACTGGTAACGCTGGTTCAGCTGTCGGCCTGTGTCCTCGGCGACAAGAACAAAATGTCCTACGACGCGGGAATCTCCTACATCCGCAACGTCCTCGAAGCGACGCGGACCTTGCAGAAAAATCCGGACGACCTCGATGCGAGAGGCATTATCATGCTGGGAGCCTCGCTCTCCACATCGTCCCGGATAGGCATCGGGAAAGAGGAGCCTTTCGCTTACGACATCTACGAACTGGAATTTCTGCCCGAGAAACTCTTCGGCAGCACGTATCGCAGAAGCCTGACATCCATTTTTCCGCGGTTTCTCGCCGCGATGGGACGGCATCATGCCGCGGAGGTCGAAAAATACTGTCGGGATGCGTTCGGGTTCGGGTCGTCCATCGAGGAGTCGTCCCGAAAACTGATCGAACTGTTTTCCGGATTCGGAGCGGAAATGTACTTCGACGGCAAGATCTCCCGCGAACAGGTCGATAGCATCCCGTGCCGGACGGAGCTGACCCCGAACGAGGTTTTCGAATTGATGAACTCGCTGATACGGTAACGGCGAAAAACGGAGAGAAACAAAGATGTATTACAGAACATTGGGGCTCAGCGGGTTGAGAGTGTCGGCCGTGGGACTGGGCTGCATGGGCATGAGCCACGCCTACGGTGCTCCTGCCGACAAAGGCGAAATGACGGAGTTGCTCGCCGACGCCGTGGAGATGGGCTATACCTTTTTCGACACGGCCGAGATGTACGGCACGCCGGACCGGCCGCACGACAACGAAGAACTGCTGGGCGAGGCCCTGCGGCGGTTTCGGGACCGGATCGTCATCGCCACCAAATTCGGCATATCGTTCGAGTGTCCCGAAGCGGGCGGCACGCATGCCGTGATTCCCGATTCGCGTCCGGCGACCATCCGCCGCGCAGTCGAGGGGTCGCTCCGCCGTTTGCGCACAGACCGCATAGACCTCTACTACCAGCACCGCATCGACCCGAAGGTCGCACCCGAAGAGGTGGCCGGCGTAATGGCCGACCTGATCCGCGAAGGGAAAATCCTGCACTGGGGCATTTCGGAGGCCACGGAGGAGTATCTGCGCCGCGCCCATGCGGTATGTCCGGTCACGGCCGTGCAGAACCGCTACTCGATGATGGCCCGGTGGCACGAGGCGCTGTTTCCCGTGCTCGAAGAGCTGGGCGTGGGCTTCGTGGCTTTTTCGCCGCTGGCGAACGGGCTGCTGACCGACTGCTATACGGCCGACTCGACGTTCGATCCGGCGACCGACTACCGTGCCTCGATGCCCCAGTTCCGCCGGGAGAGTTTCGAGCGGAACCGCACGCTGTTCGAACTCGTCGAAGGACTGGCGGAGGAGCACCGCGCCACGCCGTCGCAGATCGCGCTGGCGTGGATGATGAACAAACGTCCGTGGATCGTGCCGATTCCCGGAACGCGCCATCTGTGCCGCCTCAAGGAGAATATCGGGGCTGCCGACATCCGCCTGACCGCCGGACAGGTGCAGGCCGTAGACGATGCCCTCGCGGCGATGCCGATGAGCGAAGTGTTCGGAGGATCGCCCGTAAAGGGATGAACCGCACTCCGTTTCGGAACGGAAACCCGGCGGCGTTCCGGTCCGAGACGGCAAGCCGTTGAAATTCCGTTGAAAACGGCAAAAACTCGCAGTCGTATCGGCGACGGCTGCGGGTTTATTGCGTATTTATTGCTATTTTTGCCTGCGAGAGACCGAACGGACAAGATGGATTATCAAAAAGATATAATCGTTATCGACAAATTGGGCGTCGTGCCGACGGATTCCGAAGTGGAATACCTGGCCCATCTGCTCTGCCTGGGCGGCACATGCCGCTACCGCTTCAACGAACGGGATTTCGAGCTGCACGCCGGCGACTTGTCGATCATCCGCAAGCGGAAACTGATCGAGAAAACAGAACCGTCGGACGATTTCCGGTGCAAGATCATCTATGCGAAACCCGGTTTCATAGATTTGTGCACGCCGCAGAGCAACTACGGCATGAAAGGCTCGCTGGCGCTGTTTCTCAACCCCGTGATGCACCTCACGCCCGAGCAGCAGATCGTCTGCCGCCGCGATTTCGACCTGCTCGAACAACGCATCGCCGATACGGAACACCGCTTTTACCACGAAACGCTCGTCAACGCCATGCAGGCGGCCATTCTCGATTTCTTCGATTTCCACGCCCGCATTTACGGCGAGAGCGACATCTCCACGCAGAACGCCTCCATCATGAACCGCTTTCTGAAGATGCTGGAAGCGGGCACCTACCGCGAACATCGGGAGGTGTCCTATTACGCCGACTGTCTGTGCGTCTCGCCGAAATACCTCTCGGAGGTCTCCAAAAAGGTCAGCGGATACGCCGCCAACTACTGGATCAACCGCTATACGATCCTCGACATCACACGTCTGCTCCGCGACAAATCGCTGACATTCGTGCAGATTTCCGATATGTTCGGCTTCTCGTCTCCGGCCTATTTCAGCCGCTACGTGCAGCAGAATTTAGGGCTCAATCCGACGGATTACCGGAAGTGATCCGCTTTCCAGGAGTTGCATAAAAGACGCCCTCCGCGCGCCCGGATGCCGGCCCGGCCGGTGCGTGAATGCCGCCACCGTCCGGACATGGACAAGCAATATTCAGGACCCGTATTTCTTCTCGAACAACGCCCTGTTGGCCTCTCCCCACGCAATCATGGCGTCGAGGATGGGCAGCAACGACCGTCCCAGTTCCGTGATGGCGTATTCCGAGCGGGGCGGCAGTTCGGGATAGATGGTTTTCGTGACCAACCCGTCGTCCGCCAACTCTTTCAGTTGCAGATCGAGCACGCGTGGCGTAGCCTCGGGCAATGCTTTGTGCAGTTCGCTCGGCCGCATGGCCGCATCGCGCAGTTCGTCCAAAATGCAGGATTTCCATTTAGAGTCGATTAAACTCATTGTCAGCCGCAAAGGGCAGCTCAAATCGACAGGTATCTTCCTTTCGTACATAACGGTTTTCTTTCTACGGCTGCAAAGATACGGATAACATTCCGCACGAACGGTACACCGAATAAATTTTCGGTATATGAATAATTTTTCGGTACTTGCGCAGTCGGATACTCCCCTCTAACTTTGCAGAAGAATTGAAAACCGAAAGTTATGAGAGCAAGTATCGAAGAGTACAAGGCGGTGGAAGCTGCCGCCATGAAATTCGTAAAAAGCGTCGCCGAGGGCGACAGCCGTTACGCAAAAGAGTTGTTCACCGAGGATGCCGTATTGTTCGGATTTCTCGACGGTGCGTTGGAGCGCGGCTCCATCGACCAGTTCTACCGCAATGTCGATTCGGTCGCCGCAGGCGATAAGTTCAAGGCGCGTATCGACGTGGTGGCGGTCGAAGAGACGCTGGCCGTCGTCCGTGTGCTGGAAGAGAGCTGGGGCGGCCGCATCGACTTCACGGATTACTTATTGCTACTGAAAATAGACGGCGAATGGCGCTGCGTGGCCAAAGCCTACAACCAGAATTCGAATACGATTCAAAAATAACGGCTCGACTAAAGTCAGGAGGACAAAAAGATGATCAAGGATTATCGGGAAATCAGAGAGGTCGTCATGCAGTATGTGAACGGCTGCGCTGCGGGCGACGTGGAACTCGCCAAAAAGGCATTTCACAAAGATGCCGTCATGTACGGCTATCTGAACGGCGAACTGTCGGCCGGAAGCATCGAAAATCTCTATGCCGCCATCGGACAGCTCGGAGCCGATGCCGGGACGAAAGCCGAAGTGGACATCCTGGAAGCGGTCGGCACGGCTGCGACGGTGCGTGTCGTGCTGGAGAACTGGCACGGGCTGTCGTTCACCGATTTTCATTCGCTGGTGAAGATCGACGGCAGGTGGACGATCGTAGCGAAGATATTCCACCAGTAAGCCGACGGGATTTCGCCATATGCAATGGCAAGGAGCGCGCCGGTCGGTGCGCTCTTTTTCGCCTGCTCCTGTCGGAAAGAGACTGCACCGCATCATACACAACCCCGACCGCGGTTCATCGGTCATATCCAGTTCGGTTCAATGACCATTGAACCGAACTGAATCTTTTATTTTTCATTGATTGTTTTGTCGCATGAAAGAAAAAACATATATTTGCGTAATCAATTACGTTTTCAACAACGATAAACGAACCGTAGGATATGGACTTTTTCGACAGAACAGGAAAAATGGCGATCGGAAGCCGTTTGCGAATGCTGACCGACCGCATTACGAACGATGCGGCGGAGATTTACCGGCTGTATGGAGTGGACATCAGGCCGAAATGGTTTCCCGTGCTCTATGCCCTCTCGGAGGGAGGGGCGAAGACCATTACGGGAATCGCCCGGGAGATCGGACAGACGCATCCGTCCGTGAGCAACATCGTGAAGGAGATGGCGGCAGGAAAACTTATCCGGGAGGTGGCGGACAAGACGGACAAGCGCCGGACGACCATCGCGCTTTCGCCGCAAGGCCGCAAAGTGTGCGGCATGCTGACGGAGGTTTGCGAGGACGTGGCTACCGCCGTCGGAGAAGTGTCGGACGCAACCCGCCACGACCTGTGGCGCGCCATCGGAGAATGGGAGGAGCAGCTCGCGCAAAAAAGCCTCCTGGAACGGGTGAAAGCGGTTCGCAGGGCACGCGAAAGCCGGGAGGTGCGAATCATCCCCTACGAACCGTGCCACCAGCCGGTGTTCCGTTCGCTGAACGAACAATGGATCACGCAGCACTGGCAGTTGGAGGAGCACGACATCGAATGTATCGACCACCCGCAGGAGAGCATCATCGACCGGGGAGGCCATATTTTCGTGGCCCTCTACCGCGGCGAGCCGGTCGGCGTCTGCGCCCTCTGCAAGATGGACGACCCGCGATACGATTACGAGCTGGCGAAACTCGCCGTCAGCCCCGGTGTACGCGGCAAGGGCATCGGTTATCAGCTTTGCAGGGCGGCGGTGGACAAGGCCCGTTCGCTCAGCGCGAAGAGTCTCTTTCTGGAAAGCAACACGCTGCTCAAACCCGCCATCCATACCTATAAAAAACTGGGATTCCGTGAACTCGCCGAATATCATCCCGCCTATGCACG
This sequence comes from Alistipes intestinihominis, assembly GCF_040095975.1. NCBI lineage: Bacteria > Pseudomonadati > Bacteroidota > Bacteroidia > Bacteroidales > Rikenellaceae > Alistipes > Alistipes intestinihominis. The sequence goes on along the minus strand of NZ_JBBMFL010000008.1, from coordinate 106,647 downwards.
GGGAGACATTCAGATGGAATTGACACTTGAATAAAAATTATGGCGGCACACACGCCTGCAAAAAAAGATCGGGATGCAGAAAATCGTAGTCAGAAAAGAAGAGGCGCTGAAACGCGAGTTCAAGGGTGTTTCGCTGGATTCGCTCGCCGTGGGCGAAAGGTCGATGGTCGCCAAGATGAATTATGTGAAAGGCAATTTCGCCACGACGCACCAGCATCCGCACGAACAGTGCGGCTATGTCATATCGGGTGAATACCGCTTGAAAGCGGAGCTTCCGGACAAGCAGATCGACGTGCTGCTCCATGCGGGCGACAGCTATGCCATACCGGGCGGCACGCCGCATTCGTTCGAGGTCATGGAAGGCGGCGAGGTGATAGATGTCTTCACGCCGCAACGGGAAGATTATCTGTAAACACTCGCTGCGGCCCGGAATCGCTTTCTGTATCTGGAGGGCGACACGCCCATCGTGCGGGTAAACACCCTCACGAAATGCGGCAGGTCGCTGAACCCGACCATGCAGCAGATTTCCGACACGTTTTTCTGCGAGTGCTTCAGCAACTCGCAAGCCGTATTCAGCCGATATTGCGTAACGAACTGCGAAAAGGTCATCCCTTTGCACCGCTTGAAGCAGGAGCAGAACGCCGAACGGTTCATCCCCACCTCCGCCGCGATGTCGTCCAAAGCAATGGGATGAACGTAGTGCTTCATCACGTATGCGCAGATCTGCTGCATCCGCCGCACGTCCCGCTCGATGCGCATCGGCTTTCCAGCGAACGCACGGTCGGAGGAGGTAAAGATGACAGGCAGCAGGCGGAGCATCGCGCTCAGACGCCCCAGTTCGTCCGATCCGTTCATTTCGGACAATGCCTTACGGATCGCCCGCGAACTTTCCGGCCCGAATCTCAGGGCATCGGTCGGAAAGGTAACACCCGCCAGCCGGTTCCTCAATTCGGGGAACGCCTCCACGCACCGCTCTATCAGCGAATGGCTGAAAGCCACCATCAGATAACGCACGCATCCGTCCTTGTCCGCGCTGCCGGGCGCATACTCCCAGCGATGGAGCATCGACGGCGGGATCAACGCCACGTCGCCCGCCGCAAAGGGCTGCAACGTATCGCCTGCCATTCGGCGGCCCCGTCCGTGAACGACGTAATACAACTCCCACGCATCGTGGCGGTGCAGCTTGGCTTCAAGGCTCGGTTCCACCCGCTGGTCGATGAAGAAAAACGAATGATTCTCCGCTTCGGGCAGTTCGTACGGTACGGCGGTATCTTCCATAAAATCCGAGAAAGTACAAATATACGACAAATATATGAAACAATAAAACAAACACAAGACAACAAAGCGGCGTAACTTTGCACCCGGAAACAAAAAACAAGACTTAAATCCCAACGTTATGGAACTGTACGAAGCACTGGAGAAACGCCGCACCTGCCGCGACTACTCCGACCGCGAGGTGAGCGATGAAATTCTGAAAAGAGTGATCGGCGCGGCATTCAAAGCCCCGACCAACGACCATCTGCGCCAGCTTGAGTTCGTCGTGGTGCGCGGACGCGAAAACATCGCCCCAATAATCGACCCGCTCGCCAAGAACATGGCTGCGTTCAAGAAGCTGGTGCATGAAGCGGATGAATCGGGCGACAAGGACAAAATGGCGATGTTCGCCGACGCCCTGCCCAAACAACAGCGTATGCTGATGCAGAGCGGGCTGCTCATTCTGCCCTTCTTCCGCCAGAAACAAAGCCCGCTGCTGAAACCCGTCGAGCAAAGTTCGCTCAACTACTTCGCATCCGCATGGTGCGCCTTGGAAAACATGCTGCTGGCCGCCACCGCCGAGGGGTTGGGAACCGTGTTCCACATTCCCGTGGGCGACGAAGCGGAAAAAATCAAGGAGATCGTAGGTGCTCCCGAAGACTACGAGTTCATCTGCCTGCTGACGATGGGCTATCCCGCCGCCGACGCATTCCGGCCCAAGCAGAAGGAAATCGACATCGGAGAGAGAATACACACGAACGTCTGGTAACGGCGGAAAGGAGCTATGCCGCTACCGGCGGCGAAATCCGGCTTCATGCCGACCCGAACAACAGAAAATAGCTGCGTCACCGAATCGTCACGCAGCTATTTCCGAACTTCGTTTTCAAAGGCGGTCCGGCCGGAACCGCCTTTTCCTCTATTCGTATTGGCCGGATTTCAGCCGCTCGACCTCCTCGCGCGTCAGGAACCGCCAGGCTCCGCGTTTGAGGTTCTTCTTCGTCAGACCCGCGTAGTAAACACGGTCGAGTTTCGTGACCGTGTAACCCAGGAACTCGAAGATGCGGCGCACGATGCGGTTGCGGCCCGAGTGGATCTCGATGCCTATCTCCTGCTTGTTCTCCTTGACATAGGAGATCTCGTCGGCGAAAATCTCGCCGTCTTCGAGCGTGACGCCCTCGGCGATACGGTCCATGTCGGCGCGCGTCAGCGGCTTGTCGAGCGTCACCTGATAGATCTTTTTCTTCCGGTACGAGGGGTGCGTGAGCTGCTTCGTGAGGTCGCCGTCGTTGGTGAACAGCAGCAATCCGAGGCTGTTTTTGTCCAGACGCCCCACGGGATAGATGCGCTCCGTGCAGGCGCCCTTCACCAACTCCATCACCGTCTTTCCGGCATGGGGATCGTCGAGCGAGGTGACATAGCCCTTGGGCTTGTTCAGCACCAGGTAGACTTTCTTTTCGCCCTGCACGCGGCTGTCGTTGAACTTCACCTCGTCGGTGGGCAGCACCTTGGTGCCCAGCACGGTGACGACCTGTCCGTTGACCGACACGAGGCCCGCCGTGATGAAGTCGTCGGCCTCGCGGCGCGAGCAGATGCCCGACTGGGCGAGGAAACGGTTCAGGCGCATTTCGCCCGTCTGCTTCACCGGATCGTATTTCGGATACGAAGCCGGCTTGTCGTCCTGTTTGCGGAATCCGCCGGGCTTATAGGGTTTGTCGCTGAATTTGCGGCCGGCGAATTTCTTGTCGCCGAATTTCTTATCCCCGAACTTCTTGGGGCCGGATTTCTTCTCCCCGAAAGCGGGTTTTTCGCCGAATGTCCGGCGGGGACGCTCCCCCTCCTCGCGGCGGGGACGGTCGGTGTCGTAACGGGGCTTATCGCCGAACGTGCGGGGTTTGTCCCCGAACGTACGGTGGGGCTTGTCGCCGTCGAAGGCGTGGCGCGGACGGTCGTTGTCATCGAAATTGCGGCGGGGACGGTCGCCCTCCTCGCGGTGCGGACGTTCGAAAAGCGGGCGGTTGTCGGCCGTGAAATGCGGGTTGTACGAAGCCCGGCGTTCGGGCTGACGGTCACGGGACGGCTGCTCCGAATCGGCAGCATCTCGCTGCAAACGCGGGCGACGCTCGACACGCTCCGCCGTAGCAATTACGGTGCGCTTGCGCTTGTCGCGTCCGAAGCGCTCGAGCACCGGGGTCGAGTCGTTTTTGGGATCTTTCATCGTTTCTGTTCTACTAATATCAAAGTGTCGGGGCAAAGATAGTGCAAGTTTCGGGGATAACAACACATTGCGTGCCCGAATTGAAGATAAAAGCGGAACCGGACCGCAAATTTGCCGCTTTTGCCTTATCTTTGCACCCGTTATGACCATGAACCGCGAAATACTGCGCATCGCGCTCCCCAATATCGTCTCGAACATCACCGTACCCCTCATGGGCATCGTCTCGACAGCCATCGCAGGGCACTGGGGCGCCGATTCCGCCGCCACGATCGGCGCGCTGGCCATCGGCGTGTCGATCTTCAACTTCATCTACTGGAACTGTTCGTTCGTCCGCATGGGCACCAGCGGCCTCACGGCCCAGGCGTTCGGAGCCGGCAACTTCCGCGAATGCACCAACATGCTGGTCCGGGCGCTGTCGGTGGCGGCCGTGATGGGCGTGCTGATGGTCCTGCTGCAATACCCGCTGGGCGAACTGGCGCTGTGGGCCATGAACGGCAGCCAGATGACCCGCGACTATTTCTACGCCCGCATCTGGGCCGTACCGGCGGGCATCATCCTCTTCGGCTTCAACGGCTGGTTCACGGGAATGCAGAACGCCGTCTTCCCGATGCTGACGGCCATCACGGTCAACGTCGTGCACATCCTTTGCAGCCTGTGGTTCGCATTCGGGATGGACATGGGCATCGTGGGCATCGCCTACGCCTCGGTCATCGCCCAATGGACGGGCGTGGGGCTCTCGTCGCTGCTGCTCACGCTCAAATACCGGCAGCTGCTCACCTCGGTCAACTGGTCCGAGGTGCTGGACTTCAAACCCCTGAAAACCTTTTTCATCATCAACCGCGACATCATCCTCCGCACGTTCTGCATCGTGGCCGTCTACACCTTCTTCACCGGGGCGTCGGCCCGCATGGGCGATCCCGCGCTGCTGGCCGTGAACACCCTGCTGTTGCAGCTGTTCACGCTCTTCTCCTACATGAACGACGGCTTCGCCTACGCCGCGGAGGCGCTCACGGGCCGGTTCATCGGCGCCCGCGACAGCGTATCGCTGCGCGACTGCCTGCGGAAGTGCATCTTCTGGGGAACGCTCGTGTCGGTGGTTTTCGTGGGCATCTACCTCGTCTGGTGGCGCGACCTGGTGGGCGTGTTCGTGGACTCCTCGGCGCCCAACGCCGCGGTGATCGAGGAGCTGGCGGGACGCTACATCGTCTGGATCATCCTGATCCCCGTCGCCTCGGCCATGCCCTTCATCATGGACGGCATCATGGTCGGAGCCACCGAAACGCGCGTCATGCGCGACTCGATGTTCTGGTCCACGGCGGCCTACTTCGCCATCTACTACGCCTGCCACCCGCTGATCGGCAACAACGCCCTCTGGCTGGCCTTCACGCTCTACATGTTCCTGCGCGGCGTGATCCAGTACTTCATGACCCGCCGTCTGAAGAGCATCCTCGCAAAAGCCGCCGCCTGACACCGCCGCCCGAAGCCGCACACACCGAATGCACACGGCAGCAATCGCCGCGTGCGCACATCTTATATCTTAATTGCCGAAACAGGTTGCATAATTCGAAAAAAAGAATTATTTTAGTGATTCCGAAAATCACACGTTATGTCCCCCAGTAATAAGGCCCCCGTTTCGCACGGCCGTCCCGCCTGCCGAAAAAGCAGGAAACATCCGATGACACCCCGAGATAAAAAAAGATAAAATTGCAATTCCGTAACATTTATTCTTGCAAGAAAAAATAGTTTTCCGGAAATTTGTGATCGTTTTTTTCATATGAGTGTTGTTCTATGTGAAAATTATTTTCTAATTTTGCGCTGTCGGGAGACTATCCGACAGGCATAGTAGAAAGTATTTTCGCACTGTCCTAAGTGGAAAATGTGGAAGTTTTTCAATAACGACGGGACAACGAACAGCACTCATTTTCTTGTTTAGATATTGTAATCAGGACATTTTCCGCCCTCCTTCTCGTATCTATACAAGTGTGGGGCGTTATCGTTTATCGTTGTTACCGGTCCTTCCACAACCATCCACTTGATAAGCAAAAACGGCTCCACACTTTCTTTTTTAATTTACGAAACCAAACCATGACTCCCCTCTGGGCCGTGAGGGGGGGGGAATTATTGCCGACCGGCGCGATGTCAGCGACTCTCCGCCGGCCGCCAAAAGACGGATTCCGTTGTGAACATACGGCTTATGAAGAAATTCATTACCCTACTGTTTCTGTTACAGGTTTCTGTGCTATCGCCCGCTCCGAATGCGATTCGGTGCGGATCTATTTCCGCCAGGGTCATTCCGTCCTCGAACCCGGCCTGCACGGGAACCGGGAAGCCCTGAAACGCATTGCCGACAACCTGCGGACCTATGCCGGCCCGACGGGCCGCCTCCGCCGCATCGAGGTCACGGGCGGCGCTTCGCCCGAAGGCTCCGTCCTGCTCAACAAGCGTCTTTCGGAAAAACGGGCGAAAGCGCTTCTCGAACATCTGTCGCGCGAGGGCGGGATACCCGACTCGCTGCTCTCGTTCACGTTCCTGGGACGCGATTGGGACGGTTTGATCCGGCTGGTCGAAAACGACCCCGGCGTACCCTGCCGGGACGCAGTGCTGGAACTCCTGCACGACATCGCCGAACGGTGCCGCGGCGGCGAAAAGGCCGAGGACGCCAATGCCGCCCGTCTGGCGCACTTCAAAGAGGGCGAACCCTACCGCTACATGTACCGGAAACTTTTCCCCGAGCTCCGGGCTACGCAGCTCTGCCTGCGCTACGAGACAACTCCCGTCAGGCAGCAGCCGATCGCGGCCGGCGTTTCGTTCCCGAAGCCCGTGCTGCGGGCCCCGGCGCCCCTCTCCGCGCCCGTTTCCGCGCCCGCCTTCGCCGGACACACGCCCCGGCCCCGGAAGCCGTTCTACATGGCGGTCAAAACCAATATGCTTTACGATGCAATTGCGGTGCCAAACATAGGAGTAGAGTTTTATGCGGGCCGCAACTGGTCCGTCGGAGCCAACTGGATGTACGCATGGTGGAAAACCGACCGCAAACACTGGTACTGGCGGACCTACGGCGGAGAGCTGAACGTCCGCAAATGGTTCGGGAAACGCGCGCAGGAAAAACCGCTGCAAGGCCATCACCTCGGCGTCTACGGACAACTCCTCACCTACGACTTCGAAACGGGCGGCCGCGGTTACATAGGCGGCAAACCCGGCGGATCGCTCTGGGACAAGGCCAACTGGGGCGCAGGCGTCGAATACGGCTATTCGCTGCCCGTCGGGCGCAGGCTCAACCTGGATTTCACCGTCGGCGCGGGCTACCTCGGAGGCGAATACTGGGAATACATTTCGCTCGAAGACTGCTACGTATGGCAGGCCACGAAGCGGCTCCGCTGGTTCGGCCCCACGAAAGCCGAAGTGTCGCTCGTGTGGCTGATCGGCCGCGGAAACTATAACAACAGGAAAGGAGGCCGGCGATGAAAACGATCCGCATAATACATCGTATGGCAGCCGCCGGTCTCGGCGCACTGCTTCTCCTCGCGGCCTGCGACCACAAGGAACTGTGCTACCAGCACCCCCACACCAGCTCCCTGCATGTCGTTTTCGATTGGCGCGAAGCCCCCGATGCGGACCCGGAAAGCATGTACGTATGGTTCTTCCCCGAGGAGGGCGGAGAACCGGTGCAATACCACCTTGCCGGCAAGGCGGGCGGAGCCGTCTCGCTGGCCGAGGGCCGCTACGACGTGCTGGCCCTGAACGGCGACACGGAAAAGATCCGGTTCGCCGATACGAAACGGCTGGACGGATTCACGGTCGGCGCAACCTCCGGTTCGCTGCTGGCCTCCATGGGCCGCGGCGGCGACAATGTGCCGCGGGCCGAAGGCACGGAGGATCAGGCCGTGCTGCTGCCGCCCGACATGGTCTACGGCGCATGCCTGCGCGGAGTGACGGTCCGCCGGGAAACAGATCAGACCATTACGCTCTACCCGAACGAAAAGGTCTGCCGCTACACGGTCGAAATCGTGCATGTGAAGAATCTCGACTACGTATCCCAGCTCAGCGGCACGCTCTCCGGCATGGCGGGCGAGATGCTGCCGGCCTCGGACCGGCTGTCGGGCCCCGCCTGCATCGTGCCCTTCGAAGTCCGGAAAACCGACGCCACCACGGTGCGGGCCGAATTCCTGACGTTCGGCCACTGCCCCGTACCCGCAATCCCCCACAAGATCGTAATCTACGGCGTCCTGACCCGCGGCACGCAGCAATACCGGGTCTACGGCGACACGGACGACCCGGTGACGCCCCAGATCCATGACGCCCCGGACCCGCGCCGCGTATTCATCCGTCTCGACGGACTCGAATTCGATCCGGCGGCCGGAAGCAGCGGCATGAACCCCACGATCGACGACTGGGGCGAAGTGAACGTCGATATCGACATGTAATTCGATCCGAAATATGACAATGAACCATTTATCAAATTTTCCGTTATGCTGAAAAAAACTCTATTGTCCATCATGGCCGCAGCGGCCATGACGGCCTGCTCGCAGGTAGAGACCACGAGCGTCAACCCCGATCCGGAAGGAACGGGCTACATCACCTTCTCGCCCGTAGTCCCCAAAGCCACGCGAGGCACGGTCACCAAAATCGACCAGCTGAAAAACCAAGGTTTCTACGTCGTCGCCTACGGTGAAAACAGCTTCTATTTCAACCGTCTGCTGGCAGAATACAAGGAGGCTGCCGACGACAACAAAGGCGCGGGATTCTATCTGCCCGGAAAATACTCGTGGCCGAGCTACGAACTGACCTTTTCCGCCTGGTATCCCCCGACGCTTCCCGCAAACGGAGGCAGCGCCACGGCCTATGACAAGGACGGCAACGTGATGGCAGGCCAGTACGTATCGCAGCCGGTATGGAGCGGGGACGGGTCCGGACTGGAGAAAGGTCAGGAAATCCGCGGATTCGTACCCGCAACGGTGCACGCCAACCAGACGGACATCGTGATCGCCCGCACCAAGGCAACTTCCGCCACCTATGGAAAGGGGCAGCCCGTGAAGCTGAATTTCCGCCACATTCTTTCGCAGGTTTCGTTCAAGGCCAAGAAGAAGAGCGGCGACCAGCTGAGAATCGAGATCAAGGAGATCGAACTGCGCAACATTCCGTCGAAAGGCAATTTCGTGTTCCGCAAGAGCAATGACTTCACTACGGACGGCAATGTGACGGAGGGCACGACGAATCCGACCCTCATTCCCGCCGACCACTGGGAGATCATCGCGCCAACGGGCTCGAACCTCACCTATGGCGACGAAGCGGGCAACAACGTCAACCTGCAACGCTACAAACACACTTTGAGTACGCCGGTCGTACTGGAACCGGTGGCAGAGGGCACGGAAGGCGATGCCGTAGAACTGCTGGGCGATGGCGGCAATATGATGCTGATTCCCCAGAACTTCTCCGGCAATTATTACAACGGCAACCCGTGGGCCTGGGCCGAAAACAGAGATGAAAAAGGCGCATATCTCGCCCTGAAAATGAAAGTTTTCCGAAAAGTCATTACGGAAGATCCGGACAACAGCTGGGTGCAGATTTTCCCCATCGCCTCCGAAGGCGACATGGAGACTGAGGACCACTACGGCTATGCGGCCGTCGGCATCGTCAGCAAGGAGGGCGCTCAGGAGTGGAAGCCGGGCTACCACTACGTCTATACGCTGAACTTCACCGACGAAGGCGTCGGCAAGCACGATCCCGAGAATCCCGAAAAAGGCGGCGACGACATCCTCGGCGACTATATCTGGTTCACGGTGACCGTCGATGACTGGATTCCGACCGACCAGACTCCCGAACTGTAACCGCGGCCGAACGCGGTTCCGAAGCGTCCGCCCCATGCGGATGCCCGTATTGGCCGGGCGGGGTTGACTCCCCCTCCCGGTCGCAGACAAGCTCCCGGCTGGGAGCGCCGCCGGACCCGGGCATGTCCCGACCGGCAAAAACGACTGTTGAAAACGAACGATATGAAAAGTATGACACGAACAGGACTCCGCATCGCCGTACTGTTTGCGGCGGGAGCCTTCGCCGGGTCCTGTACGAAAGACGCGCCGGAATCCGCCTCTGCGCCGGGCGACGGCTCGATCGGCTTCGCGGTGACGGTCCGCAACGGCTGGGACGGCCTCGGCCCGGTGCAGGGAGCCTCCACGCGCACGGGCGGCGTCCTCGCGCAGGAAGACCGCGGCTTCACGGCGGAACTGCCGGGCGGCGACCGGCAGTTCCATCTCGACGTATCGACGACCGACGGATTCGGCGCAGCACCGCATGCCGCGACCCGCGGCACGCAAACCGAAACCGACGACTTTCCCGCGTCGTTCCGGATGTGGGCTTACAGCTATACGGACACAGACGCCGCATCGTTCGACGTAATGTCCGGCGAAGAGATCGTCCTTCGGGAAAACGGCCGCTGGGAGCCTTCAGAACGGTATTACTGGCGCTGGTATGCGGGGCAGAAACTCGGATTCATCGCCTGCGTTCCCGATCCGGCCGACAACCTCACCCCACCGTCGGACCCCGCCGGATCGTTCGTTTACGAAACCGACCCCGACCTGCAAAAGCAGCAGGACCTGCTGATCGCCTCGATTGCGGGAGTCACCGGCGCGGACTACGAAAAGACGGGAGTTCCGCTCGTCTTCAAACACGTGCTCACGGCGATCCGATTCCGCGTCAGCACGACGGCCACGGGCATGGAGCTGCGCAATATCCGGTCGATTTCGCTCAGGAACGTCCGTTACAAGGGCTCCTTCCGGGTGAATGCGGCAGGCGCCGGGTCCGGAACTCCGGCGGTCGCATGGACGCTCGACCCCGCGGTCCATTCCTACACCGATGCGCTCGCGCCCGAGACCGGAGACCTCCCCGAAGACAAGGAGAATCCGGGATACGCCGAACCGGGCCACGAACTCACCGATGCCGACGGCGTATTCATGCTGCCGCCGCAGACGCTGCCCGCCGATGCACAGATCGTGATCGAATACACGCTTCCCGGCGAAGAGGAGCTGCAAACGATGACGGCCGACATCGGAGGCACCGAATGGCCCATAGGCAAAACGGTCGTCTACAACCTTTCGTCGTCGAAAATCACGACGGAGGATATTCTGGAGGTGCCGACCGACGACATCGTGCTGACTCACCGGGGCGGAACGGCGGCCTATGCCGTCCGGAGTTACCGCAAAGCGGAGCGCGTCAAGGCCGGGCAGACCGAGGAGCTTCCCCCGACGCCGCTGGCATGGTCCGCCGAATTCTCGACCGACGGCGGAAAGACCTGGACCTCCCGGTGTCCCGAATGGGTGACCGGATTCACGGATCAGGCCGAAGGCAGCGTGGAGGAGGTGAAATACGAAGCTGCGGTCGGCTCCAAGCCGATCGACGAAACGATAGACCCGAACACGTCGCTGCGGACGGCGGAGGCCGTGACGGACTACGACCTCTCCACGGCAGGCGGCACGACGCCTGTCAACACGGCCAACTGCTATGTGGTCAATGCGCCGGGCACGTACCGCTTCCCGCTGATCTACGGCAATGCGATACGCAACGGCGCAGACAACCAGGAAGCCTACGCAAAGAAAGCCGGAGAATGGGGTATGGAGCTTCCATTCTGGGACTGCGTTTCGAGAGACATCCAATCTCCGTTCATCACGTCCGACCGTACATTCAGGGCCGCGATTCTGTGGCAGGACGAGAACAATCTCGTGAAGAACGTCGGAGTATCCCCCACGCAGGGAAACATGCTCGGAAAAAACGTACAGTACATCGCTTTCGAGGTGGAGGCCGGAACGATCCGCCAGGGCAACTGCGTGATCGCCCTGTATGCCGAAGACAACGCGAACAGCACCCTTGTATGGAGCTGGCATATCTGGGTGACCGGGCAGCGGCTCGACGATTATGTCCCGGTAGAAACAGCCAATGGAACCCATTACGACTTTCTGCCCGTCAACATCGGGTGGTACAGCAACGATCTGATCGACATTTATCGACCGCGCGACGTGCAGGTGCGCATCACCCAGACGGGGCACGAGCCGCAGACGGACGGCAAGACATTCACGATTCGCCAGCAGGCATACGAAACCGCCTCCCCCGGCAGCCAGCCCTATTTCCAGTTCGGGCGCAAGGACCCGATGCCGGCCCTGAATACGGACAACAGCGACAAGACGACCTATCCGGACAGATACGAGATCGTGAACGGAAGCACCAAACTCTCAGAGGCGATACAAACTCCGTATGTGTTTTACAGCGATTCGTACGGCTGGTTCGGCGACGCCTCTTACTGGCATTTGTGGAACGCCGCAGCCAACGGGTTCGAAACGTCGGTGCGCGATTACGAAGTCGTGAAGACGATTTACGATCCCTCGCCCGTCGGATACACGGTGCCCGCCTCGGGAGCCTTCGCGTCGTTCGATGCCGCGAACACGGCAAAGGGACCGTCGGAAACCTCCGGATTCCGGAATTTCCGGTTCTACTGCTCGGCCGTGCAGCACGACGATGACCGGACGATCCTTTTCCGGGCGGTAGGACAGCGGTCCGGAAGCGGACGGGGAGAGGGAATGGGTCAGGAAACCCGTTACTGGACGGCGGTTCCGGCAACCGGAACGCGCGCGCAGGTATTCCATCTGACGGACAGGGCCGAAATGCAGACCACCGACCTCTCCGGAGCATTGCCCGTGCGCCCCGTGCGCGAGAAATGAATGTCTGCGGGCAACTATTCGCCCGCAGACGCTCTTTCAACCGCACGCCGCTTGTCGAGATACTCCGTCATCCTGTCGAACGTCGCGTCCAGCCGGCGGTCCATCCGATACTCGATAAACGGAAGAACGTCCGTAGGGGTATCGCTCCCGGGACACCAATCGGCCCGGAATGCCTCCGAACCGGTCTTTTTCGAAAAAATGCCCTGCCCGGGCCGCGGAAACCAATAATCATCAACGGCCTCCCCGACGGTAAGCTCCCGCGACCAGGCCACACGTCCCGAACGGTCGGCGCCCGGACCGTAACAGCCGAATTCGGCGTAAAACACGTCGCCCTTGCGGGCCGCGTCGTGCCAGTCGCGCCATCCTTCGGGGCAAATCGCCCCGGGCAGTTCGCACATCAGCCACACCGTCCGGGCCGTGGATTTCCACGGACGCCCGAGGTAAACCCGCGTCACCCCTTCGGCGGCCGTCACGTGACAATGGATAAAGACATATCCGTATTTGTTGCGCTCGGTGGTCGAAGCCGCCGTGATGAAGCTGTCGGCCTTGCAATGGATGGTGCAATGCACGAACTCGACGATGGAGGGCCCGAAGATGAAATCCGTCGTACCCTCGATGTAGGAATCCGTGACGAATACGCGCGAGACATAGCCTTTCGTGAAGAAGGTGTCCTGATTGCCGATCAGACGGCAGCCGTCGATCCAGATGCGGTCGCCGCGCGTTTCGAGCGCCACGGCCTGCCCCACCCTCCCGGCGTCGTTGCAGACTTCGAGGTTATGCAACAGCACGTCGTCGGCCTGCACCGAAAAGGTATAGCTGTCGTAGGTGGTCAGCTCCCGGCCATCGACGACCTTGCCGGAATGGTCGTCCCAGACCAGCCGCACGTCGTCGGGATATTTCCCGCACCCGACCACGACGACCTTGTCCTTGTAAACGTCGAGCGTCACTTTCTCGCGGTAAGTGCCGGGCATGATCCGCACCGTGCGCCACTCCGCGGGTTTCGACGGCAGGGCGTCGAAGCACGCCTGAATGGTCCGGAAATCCCCGCCGCCGTTGCAATCGACGGTATAAACCGTCTCTGCCGAGGCCCAGAGGCCCCGGCAGAGCAGAATCATCAGTATCGCCGAACGCAGCATGGCGCCGTCAGAGCGTTACGCCCGTCTTGAAGATGGCGATCTCCTTGAAACCCGTCTTTTCGTGCTTCAGGTGCTCGCCGTCGGCCGTCGCCAGCACCTTGTCGATGAAGCGTTCCAGCACGGCCTGCGGCTCCTCGTCCTCGACCAGCGTTCCGGCGTTGAAGTCGATCCAGTTGGCCTTGAACTCCGAAAGCCGGGTGTTGGTCGAAATCTTCATCGTCGGCACGAAAGCCCCGAACGGCGTGCCGCGCCCCGTGGTGAAGAGCACCAGCTGGCAGCCCGACAAGGCCAGCGCCGAAGCGGCCACCAGGTCGTTGCCCGGAGCCTGCAAGAGGTTCAGCCCCGGTTTCGTGACGGGCCGGGCGTAGTTCAGCACATCGACGACGGGCTGCGCCCCGCCCTTCTGCACGCATCCCAACGACTTCTCTTCGAGCGTCGTGATGCCGCCCTTCTTGTTGCCCGGCGAGGGGTTCTCGTAGATCGGCTGGTCGAACTTGCGGAAATAGTGCTTGAAATCGTTGATCAGGCAGACCGTTTCGTCGAAGACCGTGCGGTCCGCGGCGCGGTCCATCAGGATCGTTTCGGCGCCGAACATCTCGGGAACCTCCGTCAGCACCGTGGTCCCGCCCTGCGCGATCAGCCAGTCGGAGAACAACCCCACCAGCGGATTGGCCGTGATGCCCGAAAAGCCGTCCGAACCGCCGCACTTCAACCCCACTTTGAGGTAGGAGAGCGGAAGCGGCTGGCGTTTATCGCTTTTCGTCTTTTCGACCAGCCCGCGGCAGATTTCGAATCCGGCCTCGATTTCGTCCTCGACCTCCTGGGCGATCAGGAATTTCACCCGCTCGTCGTCCCACTCGCCGATCACCTCCTTCAGGGCCGACACCTGGTTGTTCTCGCACCCGAGGCCCAGCACCAGCACGGCGCCCGCATTGGGGTGCTTCACCAACGCCGCCAGCGCCTTCTGCGTGTTGGCATGGTCGTCGCCCAGCTGCGAACAGCCGTAATTGTGGGTGTAGACCCGCACGTCGTCGAGGTGCGAGCAGTCGCACTCGCGCTTCACGCGCTCCGCGATGGCCTGCGCCTGTCCGTTGACGCATCCCACCGAAGGCACGATCCACAGCTCGTTACGGATGCCCATCGCACCGTTCTTGCGCAGGTAGCCCATCACCTTCGCGTCGCGCCGGGGATACGCCACGTCGTAGACCTTCGGGGCATAGGTGTATTCGAGGTCGTCGCGGAGGTTGGTTTTCAGGTTGTGGGAGTGAATCCACCCGCCCTGCGGAATATCCTCCGTGGCGTGGCCGATCGGATAGCCGTATTTCACGACGTTTTCGCCCGCGGCGATGTCGCGCAGGGCGAACTTGTGCCCCCGGGCGATGTCGTCCCGAAGCGTCACGCCGACGCCGTCTACCTCGACCGTCTCGCCCTTGTGCAGGTCGTCGGCCAGCGCGACGGCGACATTGTCCGCGGCATTGATTTTCAGAAATCGTTTCATATCGATAAAATGATCCCGCACGTCCGGCTCCCATAAAGCCCCCGCCGAGGCGGGGGTTTGGGGGTGGGTCAGACTTGCAAACACGGCCGGAGGCCGTGACATGAAGCGTCCGAAACGCCACACCGGAGCAGCTGACTGGTTACTCTCCTAAAAACTTCTTCAAAGCATCCTTCATGCCCAACGCCTCGATGTCGCGGACATAACCCGCAACGGTCGGGACGAATCCCGGAACCTCCGAGAAATCGACGGTGAAGATGCCGCTCTCCTTTACGATCTTCGAGATCGTGGCCTCGACATCGGCCGAATCCCAGTTGGCACGGATGTACTCCACGAACTCTTTCGTATCGTCGGGCTCGAAGCCGCTCTTGGGACTGTAAAGGGTCATCAGCGCCGCGAAGGTGAAGCACTCGCGCGCGGCGATGCGCTGCGCCTTGAACCAGTTGTCCCGGACGGTCGGATAGTTGCGCGCCTCCCACTTCGACAGCGAATTGAGCGAGATGGAACGGAGCATGTGCTTGATAAAGGGGTTGTAGAAACGCTCCAGAATCCCGGCGGCGAAGCGCTTCAGCTCGTCCTGGTCCTCCTCGATCATCGGGATCACCTCCTCGGCGACCATGTCGTTGATGAACCGCTCGATCGCAGGGGTGTTGAAGGCGTCCATGACCGTCTCGCAGCCCATTTGCAGGGCGATGGGCACCATGCCCGTGTGCGAACCGTTCAGAATGCGGACCTTCTTATCGCGGAACTGTTTGATCGAAGGCATGAAGATCACATGCAGACTCGCCTTGTCCAACGGCAGCTCCTTCATCACCTCCTTGTAGCCCGGGCCGCCGATGGCCCACAGGTGGTACAACTCGGCCTTCACCACGAGGTTGTCGTCGTAGCCGATCTCCTCCTTGATCTCGTCGATCTGCTCGCGCGGGAAGCCCGGCACGATGCGGTCTACGAGCGTATCGCAGAAGTGGCAGTTCTTTTCGACCCAGTCGATGAAATCGGAGCCCAGCTTGTTATACTCGGCATGCCGGATGACGTATTCGTGGAGCGTCGAACCGTTGTTCTCGATCAGCTCGCAGCAGATGATGCACAGACCCTTGGTCGGATCGCCGTTGAAATGCTTGAAACGCTTGTACAGCAACGCCGTCATCTTCGCGGGGTACGACTTCGGAGGCTCGGCCGTCAGGTCGTCGCCCTCCTCGTAGCGGATGCCCGCCTCGGTGGTGTTCGAAATGGTGATTTTCAGCTCCGGGGAGAGGAAATAACGCTCGTAGGTCGCATAGTCCACATAGGGATTGAACGAGTCCATGACGCTCTTCACCAGCCGCACGTCCTTTTTGGGCTGCTTGTTCTCGATGCCCTCCAGATAGACGTGGTACATGTTGTCCTGCCTGTGCATCAGGTCGATCATCCCCAACACCTTGTGCTCGGGGTCGATAATCGGCTGGCATACAGCCACTCCGGCATCCATGACGCCCTTTTCGTTGGCGATGTCGATCTGCCAGTCCACGAAGGCCCTCAGGAAGTTCCCTTCGCCGAATTGCAGGATGCGGACGGGACGGACGGCCTTTTCCACGGCCGACTTGTTCAGTTGCTTAATCATTGTATGTCAGTTTTTTATATTACTCCAATACGATAGGCTTGTATTTCGGAACCAGCGTCTTCATCACGATCCAGCCGACGAGGTAAGCCACGGCGCAGATGCAGAAGACGACGAAATATCCGGCGGGTTTTCCCTCGAAGCCCATATAGGTCATATTGGTCTCCTCGGCATGCACGAACAGCCATCCGGCGAACCATTGCAGGATCATCGAGCCGACACCTCCGGCCATGCCGCCGATGCCCGTCACGGTGGCGATCGCCGACTTGGGGAACATGTCGCCCACGGTCGAGAAGATGTTGGCCGACCACGACTGGTGCGCCGCGCCGCCGATACCGATCAGAATGATCGGGAACCACGGCGAAATGGTGCCCAGAGGCTGAGCCAGCAACACCAGCAGCGGGAAGAACGCGAAGATCAGCATAGCGCGCATACGGGCCGCATAGGGGTTCAGACCCGTCTTGTTGATGATGATCGTCGGGAGCTTGCCGCCGTAGATAGAGAGCATCGTGATCGCATAGAGCGTGAAGATCAGCGCCACGCCCAGTCCCTCGGACATCTTGATCCCGAACTGCGAATTGAGATACGAGGGGGTCCAGAAGAGGAAGAACCACCACACGCCGTCGGTCATGAACTTACCGAAGGCAAAAGCCCAGGTCTGCTTGAACGAAAGGGTTTTCCAGAACGACATCTTCGGGCACTCGTCCTCCGTCTCCTCCTTGGCGACGGCGCCGTCGATGACCTCGTGTTTGTCCTGCTCGATATACTCCAGCTCGGCGGCGTTCACCCTCGGGTGCTCCGACGGCTTCTTGTACATGAAGACCCAGAAACCCATCCAGACGAAGCCCAGGGCGCCGATCACGATGAAAGCCATCTCCCAGCCCCAAGCCTTGGCCAGCAGCGGAATGGTCAGCGGAGCGAACAGCGCTCCGATCGAAGCTCCGGCGTTGAAGATCGAGGTGGCATAGGCGCGGTCCTTCTTGGGGAAGTACTCGGCGGTCACCTTGATGGCTGCGGGGAAGTTGCCCGCCTCACCCAGAGCGAGGATGCAGCGTGCGGCGATGAAGAAATACATGCTGACCATAGCGATGGTCGCGGCCACGGCCGAGCCGGCCTCGACGGCGCGCAGCGCGGCGGCATTGGGAAGCCCTACCCACGCCTCGGTGGCCACGCCGCAGAGAGCGTGCAGACAGGCGCCCAGCGACCAGACGCCGATGGCCCACAGATAACCTTTCTTGGTGCCCATCCAGTCGATGAAACGCCCGGCGAAGAGCATGCAGACGGCATAGACGATCGAAAAGATCGAAGTGATGAGTCCGTAATGGTACTCGTTCCAGTGGAATTCGGGTTTGATGAATTCGTCCCACGTCAGCGAAAGCACCTGACGGTCGAGGTAGTTAACGGTCGTTGCGAAGAAGAGCATCGCACAGATGACCCAGCGGTACTGCGTCATCTTCCCTGCGAGAGTCGATTGATTCTTTGACATTTATTCGGTTTTTAATAAGTAGTGTTCGGGGGTCGGTGAGCCGCATGAACGGCATCCGGCGGCGGAGCGGGGCCGCCGCCGGACGACCGAACTTACGGAATCGGTTTTTAACGCACCTTGGCGATCACGTCCAGGGCGAAACGGCATTTTTCGGAGACGGCCTTCCAGTCTTTCGCGGCTATCACCTCCTTGGGGAAGAGCTGCGAACCCATGCCCACGCAGAAAACGCCGGCCTTGAACCACGCCGTGAGGTTCTCCTCGGTGGGCTCCACGGCGCCGGTGGCCATGATGTTCGACCACGGCAGCGGGGCCTTGACGTTCTTGACGAACGACGGACCGCCCACGTTGCCCGCGGGGAAGACCTTCGTCAGGTCGCAGCCCAGCTCCTGAGCCAGACCGATCTCGGTGACCGATCCGCAGCCCGGGGTGTAGGGCACCAGGTGGCGGTTGCAGACCTTGGCGACCTCGGCGTTCAGGTAGGGACCCACGACGAAGTTGGCGCCGTACTGGATGTACAGGGCCGCGGTCGGGGCATCGACGATCGTACCCACGCCCAGCACCATTTCGGGACACTCCCTGGCGGCGAACTTGATGACCTCGATGAATACCTCCGAAGCGAAATCGCCGCGGTTGGTGAACTCGAAAGCGCGCACGCCGCCCTCGTAGCAGGCTTTCACGACCTGCTTGGCGATCTCGGCGTCAGCGTGATAGAATACGGGAACCATGCCGGTAGCCTGGATTGCAGACATCACCTGCATCTTATTGAAGCGAGCCATAATTTTTTAATGTTAAATGTAGAAGGTTAAAGGTGAAAGGCATTTCCCAACGACACCTTTAACTTTTCACTTTTCATCTTTCACTTTAATTACCTTTGTACGCGTCCGCTGGCGTTACCTCCAGCCAGACTCTCGACCTCCTCGGCCGATACGAGGTTGAAGTCGCCGTTGATCGTGTGTTTCAGGGCCGATGCCGCCACGGCGAACTCGAGGGCCTCGCCCTGCGTCGGCTTGGTCAGCAGGCCGTGGATCACGCCGCCCGAGAACGAGTCGCCGCCGCCCACGCGGTCGATGATCGGGTCGATGTCGTAACGCTTCGACTCGTAGAACTCCTTGCCGTCGTAGATCATGGCCTTCCAGCCGTTGTGCGTCGCCGAGAACGACTCGCGCAGCGTCGAGATCACGTATTTGAACCCGAACGTCTCGGCCATCTGGCGGAAAATGCCCTTGTAGCCTTCGGCATTGGTCTCGCCGCCCTCGACATCGGCGTCGGGCTTGAACCCGAGGCACAGCTCGGCGTCCTCCTCGTTGCCGATGCAGACATCGACGTATTGCATCAGAGGCTTCATGATCGACTGCGCCTTCTCCTTGGTCCAAAGCTTCTTGCGGAAGTTCAGGTCCACCGAAACCGTCACGCCGTGACGCTTGGCGGCCTCGCAGGCCAGACGGGTCAGCTCGGCGGCCTTGTCCGAGATCGCGGGCGTGATGCCCGACCAGTGGAACCACCGGGCGCCCTCCATGATGGCGTCGAAGTCGAAATCCTGCGGATCGGCCTCGGCGATCGACGAGTGCGCACGGTCGTAGATCACCTTCGAGGGACGCATCGAAGCGCCCGTTTCGAGGTAATAGATGCCCACGCGGTCGCCGCCGCGGGCTATGAAATCGGTCCGGACGCCGTATTTGCGCAGCGCGTTCACCGCCGACTGGCCGATCTCGTGCTTCGGGAGCTTCGAGACGAAATAAGCCTCGTGACCGTAGTTGGCGCACGAAACGGCTACGTTGGCCTCGCCGCCGCCGTAGACGACATCGAACGAATCGGACTGGACGAAACGGGTATTGCCGGGCGTCGAAAGACGCAGCATGATCTCTCCTAATGTTACGATTTTCATGGTTTTATTGCGTGTTAAAATTTGAAGTAATTCTTAGCGTTCCGATAGCAGATGCCCTCGATGATCTCCCGCCCGATGAAGTCGATTTCCGAAGCGGGCAGCAGGCCGTTTTCGATGTCGTTGCCCACGAGGTTGCACAGCGTGCGGCGGAAATACTCGTGGCGCGGGTACGAGAGGAACGACCGCGAGTCGGTCAGCATGCCGACGAAGCGGCTCAGCAGACCCAGCGTCGAGAGGGCGTTCATCTGCTTCTCCATGCCGTCCTTCTGGTCGAGGAACCACCATCCCGATCCGAACTGGATCTTCCCGGCGCCGTAACGACCGTCCTGGAAGTTGCCGAGCATCGTGGCCACCAGCTCGTTGTCGCGGGGATTGAGGTTATAGATGATGGTCTTGGTGAGTTTGTCCTCCCGGTCGAGCATGTCGAAGAATTTCGACATCTGCTTGCCCACCGTGAAGTCGCCGATCGAGTCGAAACCCGTATCGGGGCCCAGCTGGCTGAACATGCGGCTGTTGTTGTTGCGGATGGCGCCGTAGTGGAACTGCTGCGTCCAGCCCGTCTCCCAGTCCATGACGGCGAACTCGACCAGCATGGCCGTCTTGTACTTGCGGATCTCCTCGGGCGTCAGCGTCTGCCCGCCGTATACCTTATTAAAAATAGCGCCGATCTCCGACCGGGTGTAATCCTCGGCGTAGAACTCCTCGATGCCGTGGTCCGAGAGGCGGCAGCCCACCGACTCGAAGAACTTGTGACGCACGCGCAACGCCTCGATCACGTCGTCGAATTTCGAAATCGTGACGCCCGAAACCTCCGAAAGCCGCTCCATATAGGCGCGGAACTCGGCCGGAGACTCCACGGCCATCGCCTTGTCGGGACGCCACGTGGGGAGCATCCTGGTCGCAAAACCGTCCTCGCGGACCTTGATGTGGTGTTCGAGCGAATCCACGGGATCGTCCGTCGTGCACACGGCCTCGACGTTGTAGTGGCGCATCAGACCGCGGGCGTGGAACTCAGGCTTCTGCAACAGCGCCGTACAATGGTCGTAGATCTCGCGGGCCGTCGAGGGGTTCAGCAGCTTCGTCACCCCGAAGGCGGTCTTCAGTTCGAGGTGCGTCCAGTGGTAGAGCGGGTTGCGCATCGTATAGGGCACCGTCTCGGCCCACTTCTCGAACTTCTCCCAGTCGCTGGTATCCTTGCCCGTGCAATACTTCTCATCGACGCCGTTGGTACGCATCGCGCGCCATTTGTAATGATCGCCTTCGAGCCAGATCTTCGACAGGTTGTCGAAGCGGTGGTCCTCGGCGACATACGCGGGAATCAGGTGGCAATGGTAGTCGATGATCGGCATCTTGGCCGCATGGTCGTGGTAAAGACGCTGCGCAGTCTCGGTCTGCAACAGGAAGTCGTCGTCGTTAAACTGTTTCATGTTCAATCTATCTGTTTTTATAGTCGTTCGCTCCGGTCGGAGCGCCGCAAAACGCCCCTTTTCACAACGTAAAATTACGAACTTTACGTCACTCCCGATACGAAAAATTGCCAAATAAAGTAGATTATTTGCCAATTTGGTTGACCAATGTACGGAAAAATCGTAAATTTGCCTAAAATCCAACAAAAAATCTTTTAACATAGTATGATGAAAAACACGATTCTTGGGTTTGCAGCCGTGCTGATGGCCTCCTGCACCCCCGCCCTGAAGGTAGATGTAGCCAACACGACCCAGCTCGAACGCGACGACGAGACGGTCGAAATCGCCTGGTCCGAAGTGGCGGCGCTCGAAGGCGTAACTCCGGAAAACGTCGTCGTCCTGAACGACGACGGCGAACAGATTCCCTCGCAGGTGCTCTTCCGCGGCACGGCGGAACCCCAGGCGCTGATCTTCCAGACCGACGCCGACCCGATGGAGACCAAGCGTTTCAAGATCGTCACGGGCGTGCGCGAAAACTACCCTGCCGAAGCGTACGGCCGCACGGTTCCCGAACGCTACGACGACTATGCGTGGGAGAACAACAAGGTGGCCTACCGTCTTTACGGCCCGGCGCTGGAAACCTCGCCCGAAAAACTCATCACCCCGGGTATCGACGTATGGGTGAAGTGCACCGACAAGCTGGTGATCGACGAGTGGTACGCCCGCGGCAAATACCACCACAATTTCGGCGACGGCATGGACTGCTACAAGGTGGGCGTGACGCTCGGCTCGGGGGCTTCGCTGCCGTTCGTGGACGGTAAGTTCTGGATGATGGGCCACAACTACGCCACGGCCCGGACGCTGGACAACGGTCCGATCCGCACCACCGTGGAGCTGACCTACGCGCCGTTCAACGTCGATGGCACTCCCGTGTCGCTCACCAAGACCATCTCGCTCGACGCCAACCAGCGTTTCAACCGCATGGACAACGTCTACGAGGGAGATTTCGCCGAGATGCCGATCGCCGCGGGCTTCGTGCGCCACGACGTGAAACGCCTGATGACGGGCGACGACTGGATGGGCATGGTCGAAGCCGCCTCGGACTCGAAGAACCCCGCACGCGACGGCGACATCTTCCTGGGTGTGATCCTGCCCGGCGCCGAGATGCTGGCCGACACGCTGGGTCACGCCGTGGCCGTGAAGAGCGTGAAGCCGGGCCAGACGCTGACCTACTATGCCGGTTCGGGATGGAGCCAGGGCGGCGTGGAGGATATGGGCGAATGGGTCGAGGAGATCGGCATGGCGCAGGCCGCCGCCGTGAATCCGCTCCGGGCGACCGTCCGCAAATAAGTTGAAAATTATCATGAAAAGTCCGGTCATCAGACCGGACTTTTTCAGTGCCGTAACGGTACTTTTATAAGCCGAAAAGTTTTACCGAAGCACACGCACGATTCGGGGTTGAACCTATCCGACTTTTTTGTACCTTTGTAAGAAATCAACGCGTCACCTCGAAAAACCATGAACAACCAAAAAATCGTCACTTTCGGAGAGATCATGCTGCGGCTCACGCCGCCCGACTATCTGCGTTTCAACCAAACCGACCTGTTCCGCGCCAGCTACGGCGGCAGCGAGGCCAACGTAGCCGTTTCGCTGGCCAATTTCGGGCTCCGCAGCGAATTCATCACCCGCCTGCCCGAGAACCGCGTGGCCGATGCCTGCCTCGACGACCTGCGCCGCTACGGCGTCGGAACCGACGGCATCCTCCGCGGCGGCAAGCGGCTGGGACTTTATTATATGGAGGAGGCCGCATCCATGCGCACCTCCCACGTCGTCTACGACCGTGCCGACTCGGCCTTCGACACCCTCAGCCCGGGGATGATAGACTGGCGCAGCCTCTTCGACGGCGCTTCGTGGTTCCACTGGTCGGGCATCTCGGCCGCGGTGAGCGCCGACACAGCCGCTGTATGCGCCGAAGCGATCGCCGTCGCCCGGGAAATGGGGCTGACCGTCTCGTGCGATATCAACTACCGCAAGAACCTTTGGAAATACGGCAAGGAACCGCAGGAGGTGCTGCCTCCGCTGATGGAGCAATGCGACATATTCTTCGGCACGGACGACGAATACGAAAAGATACTCGGCATGCGCCTGCCGAAATTCGAGGCCCGCGACGCCTCCTACCGTCCCGACACGGCCGGCTACGAACGTGCTTCGGCCGAGGTTGCGGCGCGGTTTCCCCGCTGCCGGGGCATCGTCTTCGGGCTCCGCAGCGTCCTGAGCGCCAACCACCACCTGATCTCCGGAACGCTCTACACCGGGGGACGGCTGCTCTCCACGCGGGTTTACGACATCGACAATGTGGTGGACTGCGTGGGCGTGGGCGACGCTTTCGTGGGCGGGCTGATCTACGGAATGGCCGAACACGCCGGAGACATGCAATTCGCCCTCGATTTCGGCACGGCGGCCTGCGCGCTGAAAAACACCGTGCCGGGCGACTACAACCAATTCACGGCCGAAGAGGTCGCCCAACTGGCCCGCGGCTCCGTTTCGGGCCGTATAGCCAGATAGCCCCCGCCCGCCTAAAAGCGGGTTTTAGGGGGCGACGGATCGTTCGTACGCTGACAACCCAACCTGCGCCCCGCAAGCACGGAAATTTACACGAAAAAGCCCGACTTATAAAAGTCGGGCTTTTCTGTTTTAACCGGGCGGAGCGCAGCATGGGCCGAAAGCTCCATACCTTGCCGTTGCCCCCTAAAGCCGGCCTCTTAGGCCGGCTATTCGCCTTTGGCCTTTTTGTAGAGGTCGTTGTAGGTGTTGTACTTCTCCATGATGCCCGGTTCGTCGCGCAGACGGAAGCAGAGCGACTTGAGGAACTCCAGCGTGTCGATGTCGTCGGGCTTGATCTGGTGAGCTTTCTCGAACCAGGGTACGGCGGCCATATAAACGTCGTTGACACCCTTCAGGTCGGCATCGTAGGCAGCCTGGCTGCTGTACTGCTTCTCGTTCATCTCCTTGTTGAGCGCGTCGCCCTTGATCGTGTAGAACACACCCAGATAATAGTTGCCTTCGAACATGTCGGGCTTCAGCTCCACGACCTTCTTGAACGAGTCGATGCTCTGATCGTAGTCTTTCAGCGCATAGAAAATACGTCCGCGGCCGAACCACATGTCCACGTTCCCGGGATTGTCCTCGATGGCCTTGTCGATCAGCGCCACGAGGTCGGCGGGATTGCCCACGCCCTCCTCCGAGGTGTAGAGCTGCATCAGACCGTCGAGAATACGCTCGTTCTTCGGGCACTTCTCGATGCCCGTCAGCAGAACGTCCTTGGCCTTCATCACATTGGCCCTGTCGATATCCTTCTGACCGTAGAGGCAGTGGAAGAGGTAATAGTAGATGTTGCCCTCGGGCACGCCCTCGGCATTGGTATCGACATAGCCCAGGTCGATGGCTTTGGTCAGATACTCGGCACCCTTGACGAACGACTTGGGGTTGTTGGCGCCATCGACCGTCAGCAGGTAGCCCGCATAGTAGAGCAGCGCGGGATCGGCCTCGCCGTAAGCCGGGCTCGACTGGGCCTTGTAAGCCGTCACGTAAGCCTTGGCAGCCTCGGCGTAGTTGCCCGAATCAATGCCGGTGTTGCCGGCCTGCGAGCAGAAATCGCTGACCTGCTTCAACCCCTCCTTGACCTTGTCGGCCGTCTTGGGGTCCAGCTCGTAAGCCTTGTTGTAAGCCTCGATGGCCTTCGCGGGAGCGTCCTTCATCACCCACTTCGTCTGCTTCCACGTGGCGACCTTGTTGTCCTTGACATAGGCCGTGAAATAGGGATAGACCCATGCGTCGAACTCCGCGCCGTTGAGCGTCTCCTTAGCGGTTGACTTGGGCTCGCCGACAGCCAGTTTCAGCATCGCGGCGTCCATGTTGACGAAGAGGCTCTTCGTAGGTTCGATAGCCACTTCGTAGAAAGCCTTGCCGCGGTTGATCCACGTTGCGGCCTTGGTAGCCTTCTTCTCGTTGGCGATGTCGGCATCGCTCTTTTCGATCTTGGCGAGAAGCGCTTCCTTGTTCACTTTCTGGGCCTGCACGGCGGGAACTGCCACGAGCAGCGCCGCGAGAACCGTCCAAATCGTTTTCTTCATAGTAAACTGAAATTTTAGGTTTTTTGATGTTTTTCAATTATTCTTCCGCCGAAGGAGCGTCGGTCGCGGGCGTTTCGGCCCCGTTCTCAGCGCCTTCCGCGGTCTGCACTTCCTCCTCATCCCCGGCTGCCGGCACGGCCATCACCGAAGCAATGGCATCGCCTTCGCGGAGGTTGATGATACGCACACCCTGCGTAGCGCGGCCCGCAAGGCGGATCTGCTCGACGGCGGTGCGTATGGTGAGTCCCGAACGGTTGATGATCATCAGGTCGTTCTCGTCGGTAACGGCCTGTATCGAAATCAGTTTGCCTGTCTTTTCCGTAATGTTGATGGTCTTCACGCCCTTTCCGCCGCGGTTGGTGATGCGGTACTCGTCCAGATCGGTGCGCTTTCCGTAACCGTTCTCGCTCAGCACCAGCACATCCTGCTTCGAATCGGGTTCTACACAGATCATGCCGACCACTTCGTCGTTCTCCTCAATCGAGATACCGCGCACGCCGGCGCCGACGCGCCCGATCGGACGCACCGTCGATTCGTTGAAGCGGATGGCCTTGCCCTCCCGGGCCGCGATCATCACCTCGGCGTTGCCGCTGGTGAGCTTGGCCTCGATCAGCTGGTCGCCCTCGCGGATGACGATGGCGTTGACACCATTCTGACGCGGACGCGAATAGGCTTCGAGACGGGTCTTCTTGATCGTGCCGTCCTTCGTGCACATGATGATGAAGTTGCTGTTCACATACTCCGCATCGGCCAGGCTCTTGACGTTGATATAGGCGCGGACCTTGTCGTCCGGCTCGATCTGGATGACATTCTGGATGGCGCGGCCCTTCGACGAACGCGCGCCCTCGGGAATCTCGTAGACCTTGAGCCAGAAGCAGCGGCCCTTCTCCGTGAAGAACAGCATCGTATTGTGCATCGAAGCCACGTAGATATGCTCGATGAAGTCCTCGTCGCGCGTGGCGCTGCCCTTGGCCCCTACGCCGCCGCGGTTCTGCGTGCGGTACTCGGCCAGCGGCGTGCGCTTGATATAGCCCATGTGCGAGATGGTGATGACCATGTCGTCGTCGGCATAGAAATCCTCGGGGTTGAACTCCTCGGAGGCGTAGACGATCTCCGAACGGCGCTCGTCGCCGTATTTCTCCTTGATCTCCAGCAACTCGTCCTTGATGACCTGCATTTGCAGCGAAACATTTTCGAGAATCTCGGTCAGATGCTCGATCAGCTTCATCAGCTCGTCGCGCTCGGCGATCAGCTTGCCGCGCTCCAGGCCGGTCAGCGCGCGCAAACGCATCTCGATGATCGCCGAAGCCTGAATGTCGCTCAGCTCGAAACGCTCGATCAGGATCTGTTTCGCGGCGTCGGGCGTCTGCGAAGCGCGGATGATGTGAACGATCTCGTCGATGTTGTCCTGTGCGATCAGGAGACCCAGCACGATGTGCAAACGTTCCTCGGCCTTGCGCTTGTCGTAGCGTGTGCGGCGGACCACCACGTCGTGACGGTGGTCGATGAAATGCCGGATCAGATCGCGCATCGACAGCAGCTCGGGACGGCCGTTCACCAGCGCGATGTTGTTCACGGCGAACGAGGTCTGCAACGGGGTGTTCTTGAACAGCGTGTTCAGCACCACGCTCGCCACGGCGTCCTGTTTCAGAATGATGATGATCCGCAGGCCGTTGCGGTCCGATTCGTCGTTGATGTAGGAGATGCCTTCGATCTTCTTGTCGTTGATCATGTCGGCGATCTTCTTGATCATCTCGGCCTTGTTGATCATATAGGGGATCTCCGTGATGACGATGCACTCGCGGCCGCTCGGCGTATGCTCGATCTCGGTCTTGGCGCGCATCATCACACGTCCGCGGCCCGTCAGCATCGCCTCCTTCACGCCCTCGTAGCCGTAGATGATACCGCCCGTGGGGAAGTCGGGGCCCTTGACGTACTGCAAAAGCTCCTCGCCCGTGATTTCGGGGTTGTCGATATAGGCGCAGCAGGCGTCCACCACCTCCGAGAGGTTGTGAGGAGCCATGTTCGTGGCCATACCGACGGCGATACCGCTGGCGCCGTTGACGATCAGCAGCGGAATTTTCGTGGGAAGGACCGTAGGCTCGGGAATCGTGTCGTCGAAGTTCAGCGTCCAATCGACGGTCTCCTTGTCTATGTCGGCCATCACCTCGTCGGTGATCTTCTTCATTCGCGCCTCGGTATAACGCATGGCGGCCGGCGAGTCGCCGTCCATCGAACCGAAGTTGCCCTGTCCATCGACCAGCGGGTAGCGCATCGACCAGTCCTGGGCCAGGCGGACCATCGCGTCGTAGACCGACGAGTCGCCGTGGGGGTGGAACTTACCGAGCACGTCGCCGACGATACGGGCCGACTTACGGGTGGGTTTGTCGGAGTAGAGGTTGAGCTCCGCGCTCATATCGTAGAGGATGCGCCGGTGTACGGGCTTCATACCGTCCCTGACATCGGGCAGCGCACGCGACACGATGACCGACATCGAGTAGTCGATGTACGCCGACTTCATCTGCTCTTCGATATTGATGGGGATGATACGCCCCACCAAACCGGCATTCTTTTCTTCTTCCGTTAGCATTATTCAGTGTTTAGATCTTTTTGCACCGACACCGCGCATTCGCCGGGCCGGTGTCATCGAAAAATTACCACTTGTTTAACATACAAAAATAGGATTTATTTCCGATCTGAGCAACTTTGCGGGGAAAAATCTCTTCGCGCGCGCGATATTTTTCGGGGAGCATGCCGTTTTTGGCCCTTTTCCGGCGATCTGACGGCCCGAAAAAAATCTCCCGGCAGAGTGCCGGGAGAAAAGTCGAAAGACACGATGTCGTCCGACAACCGGAAATTACATAAGCATAGCAATTTTGGGATAAAAAACATTTCAAGCCAATGAATTATCGACTTTTTTCGCTATATTTGATTCGAATTAAAATTCATATCCATTCGGTTCAATTAAAATAACAACACCCATGAAGAAACTTTTGTATGCAATCATCGCTCTCCTGTACGCCGCAACCATGCAGGCGCAGGAAGAACAGAAAGACGTGACGAAATTCCTCGGCATTCCGGTTGACGGATACAAACCCGCCATGATTGAAAAACTGAAAGCCAAAGGGTTTCGCAGCATACCTAATACCGACTTGCTGGAAGGAGAATTCAATGGAACCGAAGTATATGTAGGTGTCGTAACAAACAACAACAGAGTATACAGAATTGGATTGTCAGATAAAAACACTCGGGGCGAAACAGACATTAAAGCCCGCTTTAACAGGCTCTGCCGACAATTTAGGAACAATCCGAAATATAAAACGTTCAGGACCGAGGAGGAACAGACAATTCCCGACAATGAAGACCTTTCCTATGAAATAACAGTCCATGACAAACGCTATGAGGCTGTTTTTTACCAAATTTCCCAATTGGACACCGTAGCCATATACAATGAATCGAAACAATCACTGCTGTCCGAATATACACAAGAACAGTTGGACAATCCGACAGAAGAAATATCAGCTGCAATCCGACAAATATATCTCGCAAATAAAACGTGGTATGATTCTCAAAATATATTAGCATTATTTAATAAAACCGTTTGGTTTATGATCGCAAAAGAATCTACTGGAGAATACCGCATTATGATGTTTTACGACAACAAGTATAACGAAGCAGACGGCGAAGATTTGTAATGACAGTCTGACCGAAAACACACCGGGCCGCCATGCGATTGCGTATATGGCGGCCCGGTGTTCCATTTCGTAAAAAAAAATTACCGGAAGTCTATGAATTCATATCCGGCATAGGCATTTTTATCGAAGAGCCGGACGTGCCCCGCAAGCGGCGCGATGCCGAGGATGCCGACCTGCACCTGCTCGCCGTCGTAATCGTAGGAGAGCGACAGAGGACGCATCGCGGCGGTATCGACCGTCACGGTGACGCTGCCCGCCGGAGAATCGTTCCCGGCGGCGGGCGTCAGCCGCACGACGGCGCGCCCCCCGGCTTCGGAGACCAACGCCGGGATATACTCGCTGCCGAGGAAATCGAAAGCCCGGACGGGATTGTTCAGGATGTTGCGGCTCGCGGCGTCCACCTCCGTCACGGTCACCTCGCGGCGGCGGTTGTCGATTTCGTAGCGGACCACGCTGTCGGCGAAGACCTCGGCGTCGGCCAGCGCGAGGTAGTAGCACTGTCCCTCGACGACATAGCTGCCGCGGCTTTTGTAATCACCCGCCGAGACTTCGAAATCCACGCTGTAACCGGGCATCGCGCGGAACCCCGCGGCGAGTTTTTCGAGTATCTCCGTGGCGCGCCCGGCCGCCTTGCTTTGCGGCATTCCGCAGCACAGCACCGCCATGAAAAGTGAAAAATGAAAAATGAAAGATGCGTTTTTCTTCATATCGTCCCCCAACTGCCGCGCAGCCGATTTTTAATTCTTAATTCTCAATTTTCAATTAGGCTTGTTCTAAGCCGTTGGCCTAAAATACCCCCAGTTCCTGCAATTTGGCCTCCAGCGAGGGCAGGTCGTGGTAGAGGATGTCGCGCGGCTTGGCGCCCTGCTGACGGCCGACGATGCCGGCCCGTTCGAGCTGCATCATGATGCGCCCGGCGCGGTTGAATCCCACCTCGTAGTTGCGCTGGATCATCGAAGTCGAGATCGACCCGTCCTGCACGGCGCTGCGGGCGATCTCGGCGAAGAGCGAATCGTATTTCAGAGGCGCCGAAGAGGTCTCTTCGCTGCCCATCTGCGATCCGTCGCCGCCGTCGGGCGTGTAGTCGGGCAGCGCATAGGCCGCCGTGTAACCCTGCTGTTTGGAGATGTAATCGACGATGCGTTCGACCTCCTTGGTCTCGACCAGCGCACATTGGATGCGCGTCAGCTCGCCGTCCTTCGAAATGAGCATGTCGCCGCGGCCGATCAGCTGATCGGCGCCCGGACGGTCGAGGATCGTCCGCGAGTCGATCATCTGCATCACGCGGAAAGCGACGCGGGCCGGGAAGTTGGCCTTGATCTTGCCCGTGATGACATCGACCGACGGACGCTGCGTGGCGATGATGAGGTGGATGCCGATGGCGCGGGCCTTCTGGGCCAGGCGCGTCACGGGGGTTTCGACCTCCTTGGCCGTCATGATGAGGTCGGCGAACTCGTCGATCACCACGACGATATAGGGCATGAAGCGGTGGCCGTTCAGCGGATTCAGCCGCCGGGAGGTGAATTTCTCGTTGTACTCGGAGATGTTCCGGGCTCCGGCCTTCTTGCAAAGTTCCAGCCGGTTGTCCATCTCCGTGCAGAGCGAATTGAGCGTATAGACCGCCTTGCGGGGATCGGTGACGATGGCTTCGTCCTCCGACTCCATCTTGGCCAGAAAATGACGTTCGATCTTGGCATAGAGCGAGAACTCGACCATCTTGGGGTCGATCATCACGAATTTCAGCTGCGCGGGGTGCTTGCGGTAGAGCAGCGAGGTGATGATGGCGTTCAGTCCGACGGACTTGCCCTGTCCCGTGGCTCCGGCCACCAGCAGGTGAGGCATCTTGGCCAGATCGAAAACGAAATTCTCGTTCTGGATCGTGCGGCCGATCACCACCGGCAGTTCGGCCTTCGACTCCTGGAAACGCAGCGACCGCACCGCCGAGTACATCGAAACGATCTGCTTGTTGCGGTTCGGGACCTCGATGCCGATGGTCCCCTTGCCCGGAATCGGGGCGATGATGCGGATGCCCGATTCGGCCTTGAGGCTCTGGGCGATATCGTTCTGAAGCCCCTGTATCTTGGCGATCTTGACCCCCTGCGCCTGCACGATCTCGTAGAGCGTGACCGTGGGGCCCACGGTGGCCTTGATGCGCTGGATCGGAATGCCGAAATATTTGAGCGTCTCCTCGATCTTGGTCTTGTTCTCGAAAATCTCCTCGTCCGACACCTCCGAATCGGAAACATAGTCCTCCAGCAGCGTCACGGGCGGCTTGTGGTAGTTCACGAGGTCTTTCAGCGGATCGTAGCTCTCCGTCGGGATCGACTTTTCGTCAACCAGTTTCGCTTCGTTGGACTCCACCGTCACCACGATGCCTTCACCCTGGGGCTCGGGCGCCGGAAGCGCTTCGGCGGACACCTCCGCAAACACCTCTGCGGGCGTCTCCTCCGGTTCTGCGGGTTCGACAGGCCCGCCGGGCTCGTCGCCGACGAGGATCTCGGTGAAGGGTCCGTCGGATGCGGGAGCCGCCGGCGCAGCAGGACGGAACACCGGGCGTTCCAGCTCGATCAGCCCCCCGCGGCCCATCACCACGCGCCCTCCGGGGTGCGAGAGATCGACCTCGGTGAACTCCTCGTCCCCGGCGGGTTCCTGCGGCATCTCCTCCGGAACGGCCTCGCCGACGGGCTTCCCGTCGGACGTTAGTTCCACGAAAGGATCGTCGTCCTCGTCTCCGGCCGCAGATTTCACGACCGAAGCGACCTCCGCAGGACGCTCGACGTGCATCGGCGCGGCCTTCCGCACCGGAGGCTCCGGCGTTTCGGCGACTTTCCGGACGGGAGCGGCGGGCTCGGCGGCCTTCGGAACCTCCGGCTTCGGGGCCGGCCCGGGAGCCTCCTCCGTGATCGCCCCGTCTTCCCCGGGAACACGGCCGAGGGGCGCGACCACCTTGTGTCTGACGATCTCGACGATCTTTTCACTCTTGCCGGCCACGACGTTGCCGACCTCGTTGACCTTGTTGATGAAGTTGCGGTTGATGAATACGCCCGTCAGAATCCACCCGCCCAACAGCAGGATAAGCGTTCCGACGGCGCCGATATGCGTGCGCAGCAGCCCCGAGACCTCGATGCCGAACGCCCCGCCCCACCCCGTCGAGCAACAAAGACTCCAACGGTCGGCGAAAGCGAAGCCCAGGGTCAGCGACCCGAGGATCATGATGAAGAAGAGCGAGAGGATCGAATGGTTCACCAGCAGCGGCCGCTGGCGGATGATCCTCACCCCGATCAGCACCAGCATCACGGGAATCAGGATGCCGAACAGTCCGAACGAACGATCGACCAGCATCATTCCCAGCCGCGCCCCGGCGACGCCGCAGAGGTTCTCGATCTCGGCGCCGATCAGTTCGCGGTCTTCGACCGACTTTTGCAGCACGCTCTGGTCGGGAGCCCAGCTGAAAAACGAAAAGAATACCGCGGCGGCGGTGAACACTCCCACGAACAGCAGCAGCAGACCCGCGATCCAGCGCGCGCTGTCGCGGTTGGAACGCTGCACGTTCTGTCGTCCGTTGGGGAATGTCGTATTTTTGGATGCCATTTTTGTTACGCTTGATTTATCAAGCGAAGGTACGGAAAATCCCGAAATTTTCGGCGAAAATTCCGGGAATTAAGAATTAAAAATTAAAAATTAAAAACCGACACGTACACAAAAGCACGCAGCACAGCAAATTGCACGCATTATATCAAGCAGGGAATCACACAAAGCAGCCCCCAGGAAACGATCTGCAATTCTTAATTCTCAATTTTTAATTCTTAATTGGCTAAAAGCCTTCGCTTTCAGTCGTTCGCAGTACTCCTCGCCGGCGAAAGTGCGGAACGTGAAGCGGGGTTCGTGATCCGCCGGAGCGCGCAGGCCGCAGTCGTTGAGCAGCTGCGCCACCCGGCGGGCGACGGCAGGCGACGGATCGACGATCGCAACGCCGCGCCCGGCGACGACGCGCTCGAGCACGGGCGTCAGGAAAGGATAGTGCGTGCACCCCAACACGATCTGGTCGGCGCCCCGGGCCAGCATCGGCTCCACGGCGGCGCGCACCGTGGCTTCGGCCTCGGGCGTATCCTCCCGGTCCCCTTCGACCAGCTCCACGAACCCCGTGCCCGGGACGGTCAGGACCTCGATCCCGCTGCCGTACCGGGCGGCGGTGCGGCGGAACAGCTCGCCGTCGAGGCTCCGCTCGGTGGCCAGCACCCCCACCACCCCGCTGCGGGTGGCCAGACAGGCGGGTTTCACGGCGGGCTCCATGCCCACGATGGGCAGGTCAGCGTATTTTTCGCGCAGAAAGTCGATGGCCGCGGCCGTGGCGGTGTTGCAGGCCACGACGACCATCTTGCAACCCATCCCGACCAGCCGCGAGACGGCGGCGTCGGCCAGCGCCCGCACCTCCTCCCGGGGCCGGGAGCCGTAGGGACAGTTGGCGCCGTCGCCCAGATAGACGAGCGATTCGCCGGGCAGCATGCGCCGGATCTCGCGCCAAACGGTCAGCCCGCCCAGCCCCGAATCGTAAACGCCGATCGGCGCGTCATTTGAGTTCGCAGTCACGGTCTTTCTACTTTCAAAGCCCGTCTTTCAGCCGGGCCAAAATACACTCCACCACCTCCTCGTCGGAAAGCAGGTCGCAATCGACGATCAGCGACGCCTGCGCATAGAAAGGCTCCCGGGCAGCCATATCGCGCTCCATGAAAGCCACCAGCTCCTCGTCGTTCAACCCTTGCAGGCGGGGCCGCTTACGGCGTCCGTAGGGGCTCAGGCGGCGGGCGATCTGCTCCGCCGAACGGCGCAGGTAGACCGTGCAGCCCGCGGCATTCATCCGGGCCATGTTGTCGCTCCACGTGGGCAGTCCCCCGCCCGTGGAGACCACCGGAACGGCGCCCTCGCCGATCACGCGGTCCAGCACCTCACGCTCGACCTCCCGGAACCGCTGCTCGCCCTCGTAGCGGAAAACGTCGGAGACCGACGCTCCCTCGCGCTCCTCGACCAACGCGTCAGTATCGGCGTACGGAATGCCGAGACGCCGCGCCAGCTTGCGTCCGAGGGTGCTCTTGCCGCACCCCATGTAACCGACCAAAAAGAGGGGTTTCATCGTCGCCATGCATTTAGAAAAGATTCAGTTGCTCGGGGTCGATCACCTCGTCGGCATCGCCTTTGGCCCGCTCGATCTCGAACTCCACGTCCCCGACGATCGTTCCGGCCGGGGAGCGGTCCGCCGAGGCTTTTTCCGGAGCGGGTTTCGCCGCCGGATTCGCTTTCGGAGCGGCGGATTCAGCCGTTTTCACCTCTGCGACAGAATCTTGCGACACATCACCGGAAGTATCCGTCAGCTGATCGCCATCAACACCCTCTTCGTCAGTCTGTTCCGGCTCGGGAGGAAGCTCAGATTCGATCATCCGCAATGCGGCGACATCGTAAGTCGTCAGGCGCTTGCCCTTGGCGCGGTGGCTCTTGACGCCCACGAATTCGTCAACGTCGATAAGGTCTGCGGGCCGCGAAGCGTGCGCCCCCTTATAGGTGATCTCCAGCTGAGCGCCGGCACAGTCCGTCACGCAGATGAAATCGGCATCGGCATCCAGGAAATCCTGCGTCTTGTCCGACATTTCGGCCGTGAAGCGCTTCATGTAGTAGTACTGCTGATCGCGGTCGTAATAGCACAGACTGTAAACCCGGTCGGATTCGTAACGCGCCACGCGCACGGTGTCGTCGGGGAAGTGCTGCATCAGGTCGTAACCCGTGATGTAGTACTGGTTCTTGGAGGTCCACACGATCAGCTTGTCATCGCCCTTGAATTCGCCCAGCAGCTTTCCGCGGCCGTCGGCGTTCAGGCGGCGGACATCCTCGTCGAACCAGATGTTCTGCCCTCCGAGCGTCGAGGTGCCGCGCTCCTTCAACACGATCTTATGGATGCCGTAGCGCGAGAAAAGGTTGCCCTGACTCTGACGCCCCTTGATGGCGAGGGTCGAGAAATCGAGGTCCACGATCACCTTTTTCAGGCGCGGACGGGGCTTGAAGTAAACCTTCAGCACCTCGGCCTCACCGTTCGGATTCACAGACATATACAGAATCTCGCTCTTGGGCGTTCCCTTGGTGATGTCGTACTCCTTGTCGCGCGTGATGCCCTTGATGGCGCAGCGCTTCATCATAATCGCGCCGTTCTTGCCGTCGCGGTAGAGGACGTTGTAGATCGTGCGGTCGTCGTTGCGTTTGAAGACCCCGATATAGTAGATGTTCTTGTCGAAGAAAGCCTTGTCCGAAACCTTCGTGATGACGTAACGCCCGTCCTTCGTGAAGACGATCACGTCGTCGATGTCCGAGCAGTCGCAGACCAGCTCGGCGTCCTTCATCGACTTGCCGATGCCGAAGAAACCCTCCGCGCGATCGACATAGAGTTTGGCGTTGGTCACGGCGACCTTCGTGGCCTCGATCGAATCGAACTCACGCAACTCCGTGCGGCGCTCCCGGCCCTTGCCGTACTTGTCGCGGATGCGCTCGTAGTAGGCGATGGCGTATTCGGTCAGGTGGTCCAGATCGTACTGCGTGGCCTTGATGTCCTCCTCGATCTGTTTGATCTCGTTGTCGGCCTTGTCCGAATCGTAACGCGAAATGCGGATAAACTTCAACTCCGTAAGGCGCTGCACGTCTTCAAGCGTCACTTCACGTCGCAGCCGTTTCTTGAAGGGTTCCAAGCCCTTATCGACAGCAGTGTACGCCTCCTCGCGGCTCTTGCAGCCTTCGATCAGCTGGTAGAGCTTGTTCTCGATGAAGATGCGTTCCAGCGACGCGGCGTGCCACGCCTCGTTCAACTCCCCGAGCTTGATCTTCAATTCGAGCCCCAACAGCGACTTGGTGTGCTCGGCCGAACGGCGCAGAATCTCCGAGACGCCCAGGAAATGCGGCTTCTCGTCCCAGATCACGCACGAGTTCGGGGAGATCGACACCTCGCAGTCGGTGAAGGCGTACAGGGCGTCGATGGTCTTGTCCGACGATTCGTCGGGGGCGACCTGAATGACGATCTCGACCTTGTCGGCCGTATTATCATCGACCTTGCGGATCTTGATCTTGCCCTTGTCGTTGGCCTTGATGATCGAATCCTTGATCGACTCGGTGGTCGTGGTATAGGGAATCTCGGTGATGGCCAGCGTGCGTTTGTCGATCTTCGAGATCTTCGCCCGGACCTTCACGGCGCCGCCCCGCAGTCCGTCGTTGTAACGGCTCACGTCGGCCATGCCGCCCGTCGGGAAGTCGGGATAGAGCTGGAACTCGCGCCCTTCGAGGTAGGCGATGCAGGCGTTGATCAGCTCCACGAAGTTGTGGGGCAGGATTTTCGACGCCAGACCCACGGCGATACCGTCCGAACCCTGCGCCAGCAGCAGCGGGAATTTGATCGGCAGCGTCACGGGCTCCTCCTTGCGGCCGTCGTACGAAAGCATCCACTCCGTCGTCTTCTTGTTGAAAACCACGTCGAGGGCGAATTTCGACAGCCGCGCCTCGATATATCGGCCCGCGGCGGCCTCGTCGCCCGTGAGGATATTGCCCCAGTTGCCCTGACAGTCGATCAGCAGGTCTTTCTGCCCCAGCTGCACCAACGCGTCCTTGATCGACGCATCGCCGTGCGGGTGATACTGCATGGTCTGCCCCACGAGGTTGGCGACCTTGTTGTAACGGCCGTCATCCACGACCTTCATCGCGTGGAGGATACGCCGCTGGACGGGTTTCAGACCGTCTTCGACGTGCGGCACGGCGCGTTCGAGGATCACGTACGAAGCGTAGTCCAGGAACCAGTTCTTATACATGCCCGTCAGCTTGCGCACGCCCCCTTCCTCCTGCGTCAGGCGGTCGAACTTGCCCGCCTTGGCCGGAGCTTCGGCGACAGGCGTCTCTTCCGCCGCATCGACTGCGGTTTCGGGCGTCGAGGCATCCTCGTTGAGCGCTTCGTCGCGCCCCGTCTTATCGTTTTCTTCCGCCATGAAATCGGAATTTTTAATTTTTAATTCTTAATTAATCGCAAGGTCCTGTTCGATAAGGTCCTCCTCGATGCGCAGGTTGTCGATAATGAAGCCCTGACGCTCATACGTATTCTTACCCATGTAAAACTCCAGCAGGTCGTGGATCGGATCGTCCTTGGTGATGCGCACCTTGTCCAGACGCATGTTCTCGCCGATGAACTCCCGGAACTCGTCGGGAGATATTTCGCCCAGACCTTTGAAACGCGTGATCTCGGCGTTGGCGCCGCATCTCCCCACGGCCTTCAACCGCTCCTCCTCGGAGTAGCAGTAGATCGTCTCCTTCTTGTTGCGCACGCGGAACAGCGGCGTCTGAAGCACGAACAGATGCCCCTGGCGGATCACCTCGGGGAAGAACTGCAAGAAGAAAGTCATCATCAGCAGGCGGATGTGCATGCCATCGACATCGGCATCGGTGGCGATCACGACCTTGTTGTAGCGCAGATTGTCCATGTCCTCCTCGATGTTCAGCGCCGCCTGCAACAGGTTGAACTCCTCGTTCTCGTAGACCACCTTCTTCGTAAGCCCGTAGCAGTTCAGCGGCTTGCCGCGCAGCGAAAAGACCGCCTGCGTGCGCACGTCGCGGCTCTTGGTGATCGAACCCGACGCGGAGTTACCCTCCGTGATGAAGATCATCGACTGCTCGGCCAGCTCGTTCTTGTCCGTGCGGTGTATCTTGCAGTCGCGCAGTTTCTTGTTGTTCAGGCTCACTTTCTTGGCCGTCTCGCGGGCCTTCTTCTGGATGCCCGAGATCGCCTTGCGCTCCTTCTCGTTCTCGACGATCTTCTTCTGGAGAATCTGCGCCGTCTCGGGGTGCTTGTGCAGGTAGTCGTCGAGGTGCTTCGCCAGAAAGTCGCCCACGAACGCATTGACCGACACCCCCGGCTCGATCTCGCGCGATCCGAACTTGGTCTTCTGCTGGTTCTCGAACACCGGATTGGAAACCTTGACCGAGATGGCCGCCATGATCGACGTACGGATGTCCGACGGGTCGTAGTCCTTGTGGTAGAACTCCTTGACGGTCTTGGCGACCGCCGCGCGCAACGCCACCTGGTGCGTACCTCCGTGGATGGTGTGCTGTCCGTTGACGAACGAGTCGTAGCTCTCGCCGTAGCCCGTGCCGTGGGTGATGACCACCTCGATGTCGTCGCCCGTGAGGTGGATCGGGGGATAGAGCGGCTCCTCGGTCAGGTTGTCGTTCACCAGGTCCAGCAGGCCGTTCCTCGACACGTAGCTCTTGCCGTTGAAGTTGAGCGTAAGCCCCAGATTCAGGTAGCTGTAATTGCGGATCTTCTGCTCGACGTATTCGAGGTTGTAGGCGTATTCGCCGAAAATCTCCTCATCGACGCGGTACGAAATGAACGTGCCGTTCTTTTCGTGAACGCCGCTCTCCCACTTGTCGCTGACCTCCAGCCCCTTGGAGAAGGTCACCGTGCGGGCTTCGCCGTCGCGCACCGAACGGGCCGTGAATTCGCTCGAAAGCATGTTCACGGCCTTGACGCCCACGCCGTTCATGCCGACCGTCTTTTTGAAGGCGTCGCTTCCGTACTTGCCGCCCGTGTTCATCTGCCCGACGGCCACCGAGAGCGATTTGAGGGGGATGCCGCGGCCGTAGTCGCGCACCGTGACCACCTTGTCGGCGATCGTGATGTCGATCTGCTTGCCCGCGCCCATGATGAACTCGTCGATCGAGTTGTCAACGACCTCCTTGATAAGCACGTAGAGCGCCTCGTCGGGCTGCGAACCGTCACCCACCGTGCCGACGTACATGCCCGGGCGCAACCGGATATGCTCCCGCGGAGAGAGGGTCACGATGGCGTCGTCGCCGTAGTTGTCTGCGTTGGTATTGAGTAAATCTGCCATAATTCGTTATTTTCGGATCTCGGCCAAAGCCTCGCACATCCGTTCGCGGACCGTCTGCATCAGCTCGTGGGTCTCCGTCGCGGCGACCTCCGAGGCCGAAACGGGAGGCAGCACGCGGAGCGTGATCCGGTTGCCCCAGTTGAAAGCCAGGTTCTTGCGGATCAGCGTCTTGGTGCCGTCCATCACCACCGGGAGAATATCCACGCCGGCCTCTTTGGCCAGGGTGAAGGCCCCGGCCTTGAAGCGTCCGATCTCGCCGTTCTTCGAGCGCGTGCCCTCGGGGAAAACGGCCACCGAAGCCCCGCGCGAAATCCACATCCGCCCGTCGCGGACCATCTGTTCCAACGCCTCGGCGGCGCGGCCGCGGTCGATGCAGATGTCGCCGTGCAACACGAGGTACTGCCCGAAGAAGGGCGTCTTGAAGACCTCGCGCTTCGACACCCAGCGGAAATTCAGCGGAATGTAGTAGAGCGCCGGGATGTCGATCACCGTGTTGTGGTTGATGACGATGACATAGCGTTTCTTCCGGTCGATCAGCTCCCGGCCGATGACCTTCTGCCGCCAGAAGGGCGGAATGAAGAAGAAGATCCGCACCAGTATGCGCGACAGTTCGTGCACCACGCGGCGGCCCTTGTCGAACGGATAGCAGAGGACCAGCGCAAGGGCCGACAAAATCATGAAAAAGGTGCACAAAAGCACCAGAAAAAGGTAGTATAAGGCACTCAACATAGTGTCCGGGGACAATTAGCCATATTAATTCAATCTGCAAATTTAGAAAATATTTCCCGGGATTCCTACCCCGCCGCCGGAGGACTTTTCAACAAATTTTCGACTATACCTATTTTATAGGGACGGACCCGCCGCACGGCGGAAGCCCGGAAATCCGGCTCTGACGCGGGCAGAACCTCTGCGTCGAAAAAAATTCTGAAAATTTCAGTACTATGTTTTGCATAGTATAAATATTATTACATATCTTTGCGCAAATAAATAAAATGCAAAACAGAATATTATGAAAAGAGCAATCCTCCTCATCGTCATCCTGGCTTCGGTCGCAAGCCGACTCTCCGCGGCCCGTCTCTGCCCTTCGACGGGGCGCGTGGTGGACGAACAGGGCAACGCCGTCGAATATGCGACGGTCGTGCTGCTGAAAGGCGCAGAGCAGGTGGCGGGCCGGACGACCGACGCCCGGGGACGGTTCGAACTGAAGGCCGCACCGGGCGACTATACGCTGCAAATTCAGTTCCTCGGGTTCGACCCCGTGACGAAAGCGGTGCGCGTGGAGGCGGACAACGATCTGGGCGTATTCGTGATGCGGGCCTCGGCCACCGGCATCGAGAGCGTGGTGGTGAAGGCTCAGCTGGTGCGGCGCGAGGCAGACCGCTTCGTGGTCGATGTGGCCAACGCCCCGGCGGCCATCGGCAAGGACGGCATCGAACTGCTCGAACGGGCGCCCGGCGTCTGGATCGACGGCGAGAAGATCTCGATCAACGGCAAAAGCGGCTCGAAAGTCTACGTCAACGACCGGGAGCTGCGCATGGAGCCCGAACAGTTGCTGACCTACCTGCGGTCGCTCCGGGCCGAGGAGATTCGGAAAATCGAGGTCGTGCCCGTGACGGGCGCCGACTACGACGCCGACTCGGCGGGCGGCGTGATCCGCATCACGCTCAAAAAGCGCCGCGAGAACGGCATCGACGGCTCGGTGGCGTACAACACGACGCAGTCGGACATCACCGACCGCCACAATCCCTCGGCCAACATCAACATCCACTCGGGCCGCGCGGACCTCTACGCCTCGGCGTGGGGATCTTTCGGGAGCGACAGAACGATCACCGACGAGCAAACGCTCTACAATGCGGCGGACAAGTCGCTCAGCGCCCATTCGGAGATGAAGGGCCGCACCCGCAGCTTCGGGGCCAGCGCCGGGACGGTCGTCGAGATCGCCCCGCGGCACAGCGTCGGCGCGGAGTTCGAATACTGGCGCAACCGCGACGGAGAGCCCAACGACACCTACACCGATTTCCGGACGGCGGACGAGACGGTCCGCACGGAGAGCCGGTTCGACAACCGCAACCACCGGGACAACTATTCGGCGACGTTCAACTACATCTGGAAGATCGACACGCTGGGCTCGACGCTCAAACTGCTGGCCGACTACACGCGCCGCGAAACCGACACCCGGAACGACAACGAGAGCCGCATCACGGCCCCCGGAAGTGTCCTCGACTCGGTCTACCGCGACAACGCCACGAGCCTCTATGACATCGCCGCGGCGACGCTGGCCCTCGAAAAGCACTTTTCGCCCCGCTGGTCGCTGAAAGCCGGCGCCAAATACACCCGCAACGACATGCGCAACGACGCGCTCTACGAATACCGCAGGGGCGACGCATGGCTGCGCAACGAGCGGCAGAGCTTCACGATCAACTATACGGAGAACATCGCGGCGGCCTACGCCATCGCCTCGGCGAAACTCGGCGCCGTGAGTTTCGTGGCGGGAGTGCGCGGCGAGTACACCCACACGACGGGAAAAGGCGTCGGGCAGGACTACTTCTCGCTCTTCCCCAACGCCAGCCTCTCCTGGAGCGTCTCGGAGCAGAAAGGCTGGTCGCTGATCGCCCAATACGCCCGGACCATCGAGCGTCCGCGGTTCTGGAGCCTCAGCCCCCAGCGGATGCAGCTCTCGGACTACACCTACCAGACCGGAAATCCGTCGCTCGACCCGTCGTTCAAGCACGACGTGAGCCTGACGCTGGTGGCCGCCCACAAATACACCCTCACGGCGGGCGTGCAGATCGTGAACGACGAAATCCAGCAGACGATGAAGGCCGACTCCGAGAACCCCGACCTGCTGCAAGTGGCCTGGGTCAACTACGACGCCACGAAAGGCTATTACCTCTCGGTCAATCTTCCGTTCCAGCCCGCGAAGTGGTGGCAGCTGAACGCCGACATCACCTACATGCGCCGCGGACAGCGCGTCGATCAGCACGGCGCCGAGGAGTTCTTCGACTGGGGATTCGTCAACCTCTCGACGACCCTCACCCTCCCGGCGAAATTCTATATCGACCTCTCCTACCGCTACCAGAGCCGGGTGGATCTGGGCAACTGCTGGGTGAATCCCGACCACCGGCTGCAAGCCGGCGTCAAGAAACGCTTCGGCGACCGTTTCACCGCCTCGTTCTCGGTGCAGAATCTGCTGGACCAGGGGCAGGTGATCGGAGCCCGCGGCGACGGGTTCGTCCGCACAGTGGACGCCCGGCAGACGTGGAGCAACCGTACGTATCGCATCGGGGTGACGTGGAACTTCAAATCGGGCAAAGCCTTCAAGCGCAAGGCCGTCGAGGCGGGTTCGGCCGACGAAAAAAGCCGTCTGTAACGGCCCGGAGAGGAGCGGACGGCACCGGAGGCGATCCGCTCGGCGCCGTCCGTTTCGGCGGAAGGATCAGCCGCGGCGGCGGATGCGCGGCAGCGGCAGACGGTGCGCCCAGCGCACGGCCCAGCGCGGCAGCCGCGGGCGGGCTATCCAGCGGGCCAGGTGGGTGACGGAGGTGGGGATGCGGATCGACCGGCCCGCGATGATGAGCGTCACGGCGACGAGGATCAGCGCCACGCCGACACCGATACGCAGCGTGAAGCGCTCGCCGAAGACCATGACGCCGAAGAACAACGCCGTGACGGGTTCCAGCGCCCCGAGGATCGCCGTGGGCGTGGAGCCGATGCGGCGGATGGCCCCGGCCATCGTCACCAGCGAGACGATCGTCGGGAACAGCGCCAGCGAAACGGCGTTGATCCACATCAGAGGCGAAGGAACGGCCTGCAAATCAGCGCCGCCCCGCAGCCGCACGACATAGACCAGCGACCCGAACAGGAGGCTGTAAAAGGTGAGTTTCTCGGTCGGAAGGTTTTTGAGCGACGAACGGTTGACGCCGACGATGTAGATCGCATAGGCGAGCGCCGAGAGGAAGACCAGCAGCACGCCCGCGAGACTGAGCGTCGCGCCGTCGCCCCCTTTGTAAAGCAGGGCGATGCCCGTGCAGGCCAGGACGATCGAGAAAACCGTGGCGGCCGTGATCCGCTCGTGGAAGCCGACGGCCATGATGACGGCGACCATCACCGGATAGACGAACAGGATGGTCGAGGCGATGCCCGCGTCCATGAGGTTGTAGCTCTGGAAAAGCAACAGCGACGACACCGAAAACAACAGTCCCATCGCCGCCAGCGGCAGAATGTCGCGCCGCGCGAGGGCGAACGACTGCCGCCGGAAGAGCATCAGCGCCCCCAGCATCACCACAGCCAGCACATAACGGTAGAAAAGGACCGAATCCGGCTCCATGCCCGCCTCGTAGAGGGGCAGCGCGAAGAGCGGATTGAGCCCGTAACTGGCCGCGGCCACGGCCCCCAGCACATAGCCGCGCGAACGTTCGGAGATCATTTAGAAAGTCACCTGCGGAGCGGCTTCCGAGCCTTCGGAAGACTCGAAATAGGGCTTCTGTTCGAAGCCGAACATCCCGGCCACCAGATTCGCCGGAAAACGGCGCACGGCGACGTTATAGGCCCGCGCCTTTTCGTTGAAATCCTTGCGGGCGACGGCGATCCGGTTCTCGGTGCCTTCGAGCTGGGCCTGCAATTCGAGGAAATTCTGATTGGCCTTCAGGTCGGGATAGCTCTCCGACACGGCGATCAGACGCCCCAGCGCCGAGCGCACCTGCGCCTGGGCCTGCTGGAACTGCGCGAGTTTCTCGGGCGTCAGGTCGTCGGCCGAAAGGTTGATCGACGTAGCCCGGGCGCGCGCTTCGGTCACGTCGTTCAGCGTCTGCGTCTCGTGGGCCGCATAGCCCTTCACGGTGCTGACCAGATTGGGAATCAGGTCGGCACGGCGCTGGTACTGCGTCTCGACATCGGCCCAGGCGCCTTTGAGCCCCTCCTCCTTGTTCACGAAGCCATTGTAGGTCGCATAAAAGAAGATCACCACCACGGCGACTGCGCCGATCCAAATCC
Source organism: Alistipes intestinihominis (assembly GCF_040095975.1). Taxonomy (NCBI): domain Bacteria; kingdom Pseudomonadati; phylum Bacteroidota; class Bacteroidia; order Bacteroidales; family Rikenellaceae; genus Alistipes; species Alistipes intestinihominis. The sequence goes on along the minus strand of NZ_JBBMFL010000008.1, from coordinate 62,740 downwards.
ATTTTTTCATACTTATCCGTTTTTTAATCGTTACCATCTCGAACCGGCGCCGCCGCCACCGAAGGAACCACCCCCGAAGCCGCCGCCGAAACCTCCGCCCGAACCGCGTCCGAAGCCGCCGCCGATGATCGTGCCGCCGCCCGCTCCCCCGCCGAAGTTGTCGTCGCGGAGGTTTCGGGCCTGCCGTTTCACCACGGCGCCGCAATTCGGACATACATAGGTATACTCCACCAGCCGGTAGTTGTGCGTGACGCTCAGCACCCGCTGGGAATCCTGCCGCAAGGTGTATTTATGGCACTTCGGGCAGCGGCGCCGGGCGTAATAGACCGCCAGCACCAGTCCCAGGGGACCCACGATGAATCCGACGACGATCACGAAGATCATCCACGCCGGAAGTTCGCCGCCGTCGCCGCTGAGGTCCGCCTCGCCCCCTTCGAGCACCGCGGCCGCAGCCTCGACGCCCGCGACCATGCCCGCGCTGTAATCCCCCTCGCGGAAGGCAGGAAGCATATAATTGAGTTGTATGCGTTTGCAGAGCGCATCGGGAAGGATTCCCTCCAATCCGCCGCCCGTGACGAAGCGTATTTCGCGCAGTTCCTTCACCAGCAGGATGCCCAGTCCGTTGTCGCTCTCGGCCGAGCCCACGCCCCAGCTGCGGAACAGTTCGACGGCGAACGAAAAAGCGTCGCCGCCCGCAATGTCATCGACAGCGACGACCGCCACCTGCGCAAGCCCCCGTTCGCGCAGCGACGCGCAGAGGGAGTCGATGCGCGCCACGGCTCCCGCGGAGAGAATGCCGTCGGGATTCGAGACATAGCGCCGCCGGTCCATGCGCTGGACATTGGGAATCTCGTCCGGGCGGTAGCTTCCCGCAAGGGCGGGCAGTGCGCCGACGAGCAGCAGACAAAGGATCGCAATCTTTCTCATAACCTCGGGAACAAAGATACGTAAAAAAGCGAGATTCAATGCACCTGCAAAAACTTTTCCGCAGCAGCCGAAAAAACGGCGGCAATACCTCCCGTGTATCGCCGCCGCGCCTGTATGTTTCCGGATTCAGGGTCTAAAACCGGAAACCGAAATAAAACCGGACGGAACTGGTCCTGAACTTGCGGTCGGGAACCTTCATCTGGTCCATCACGTCGCCCATCGAGGGGGAGTCGCCGTCCGTCAGGTCGTCTTCGTCGAAGGCCGACTCGTCGAATTTCAGCCCGTCGTATTTGGCCGTGCCCCAGCGCCACTCGACGCCCAGCGAAACGACCTTCCAGGCGAGGGTGCAGCCGGCATTGCAGAAGGTCACGTAATGATGATGCACGGTCTCGTCCATATAGAGGAGCGAGTAGGACGGCGTGACGCGGAAATAGCCTCCGATTTTCAGATGATGCACGGGGTTGACCGTCACCGAAGGTCCGAACTGCATGCCGATTTCGGCCTGATGAACGTCGGACGAGAAATCCTCGTCCGAGGATTCGTCGAACATCTCTATCGCGGACTTGGCGTAGTTGATGTCCATCCACGACCAATCGAGGCCGAATTTCAGCATCCCGAACAGCGGCTTGCGATGCAGATAGTAGGTTTTGCCCCAGCTCAGCGAGGCTCCGAAATCGCTTTCGAGCTCCCCGCCGTAGGTCTTGTCCGCGAGCTTCTGCCGGACATATCCCAGGTTGAAATACTTGGCGCGGTCCTTCCAGACGGCACGGTTCAGTTCGGTCCTCTCCGTATCCTCCACACGCGAGGAGAGCGCCTCAACGGCCCGTTGCAAGGAGTCCAGCCGGAGGGAATCCCCGTCGGTACGGGCCGATTCCTGCGCATAGGTTCCATAAGACACGGCGCACAAGGCCAGCGTACAAAAAAAGAGTTTCTTCATTTGCATAACGTTTTTTAAGATTATAGAAAAAATGGATGAACAGAAGGCACGCGGAAACGCGCGGATGAAACGAATCATCCGCGGAACGCCGGCGGCAGGGCCGGCACGATGGGTGTCAATTAGATTCGGGGGGGGGAATTACGGCACAACAAGTCCCGGGCCGTCCGACGGTCCTGATCCTGAGAATATTTTACGACGTACAACATAGGCACTGTTTCGGTCCCTGCAAAGATACGAATAAGCCGAGAGAAAAAAGCAAGTTCGCTTGCATTTTTTCCGAGGCGGAGTATCTTCGGCAAAGCCAAAGTGCGAATAAGCGAGGGCAAAAGCAAGTTCGCTTGTATTTTTTTCCGAGCGAAAGTATCGAAGACTCTGCGATGGAAAAGGAACGGACGGGAACGAAACCACCCCCGGGCGGCCCGGCAAAAGGTCCCGACATCCTAAAAGTGCCGTTACGGCACCGAACCCGTTCCGTTCGTCAGGGTCCGCTGCCGGATAAAGGCCGGATTCCGGTGTCGTCAGTCGAAACAGGCCGGGAACGCCAGCAACTGATACGCCAGGGCTTTGGCCATACGCTCGTGACCCGCGGCGTTGGGATGCAGACGGTCGGTCTGCCCGTCGCTGAAATAACGGACATGCGAATCGGCGACGGGATAAAGACCGCTGATGCTGTTGAGGTCGATCACCGGAACCGCCCAGACGCTCCCGGCCTCGCGGATTTTGGCGACATAGGCATCGGCATAGAGCCCCAGCCGGTTGGGATACGATTCGTCGGGCTGGACGTTCCGGTCGCTGAAACGCGCATAACCGCGGTGAAGCGGCGTGAGCAGGATGACCTGCTTGGTCGGATAGTGCTCTTTGAGAAAGGCCAGCACGGCGTTGATCCGTCCGCAGAGGGTCCCGGTGTCCGCCGAAGGCGTGCGGCGCATCCGCGTCCCCACGGAGGGACCCGGCATCGGGCACTCCGCCTCCCGGACCTCGTACCACTCGCCCAACGGCACGCCGGCATTGAAATCGTTGGTTCCGGCAAAGACGACGACGGCATCCACGGCGTCGCCCCGCTCGGCATACAGCTTCCGGGCCTGCCCCAGCACATCGGACCACTGGTGTCCGTTGATTCCGTAGACGAAAGGCACGATGCCCAGCATCTCGGACAGATACTGCCAGTAGTTTTTCGTCGTGCCGACATGGCGTTCGTCCGTGATCGAATCGCCGAGAAAGGCGACCCGCTTGCCGGACCATTGATTCCGCATGAGGTTCATTCCGGCGGCGCACTCCCGGTTCTTTCCGGCTCCGTCGCCCGAGGCTCCCGCAGGCCCCGCCGCCAGCAGCAGGGCCGCCAGCAGACAAAACGTTTTTCGCATAGTTCGATCGGTTTGTTATTTCATTCAGCGTGTCAGTATCCGGTAGCTCCACGGCGCCATATCCTCCTCGACGCGGCCCCGGAGTCCGAAAGGTTCTCCCGTCATGGCATCGGTGTACATCCCGGCGTAGATGCCCGTATAGTAGTCGGCATGGATGGCGTAGGGCGAGAGGTTCATCACCGCCACGACCCGGTTGCCGCCGGTCTCGCGGACAAAGGTCATCAGGCAGTCCTCGGCGTTGTTGCGAATCTCGACCATCGCCCCGCCCCGCTCCCCGGCGGCAAGGGCCGGATTGCCGTGCCGCAAGGCCGTGAGACGGCGGTAGAACTCCGTGAAAGCGTTGGAAGCGTAGGACGGAATCGGATCGCGGTCGAAGAAGGCGAACGAATGGTCGTAGCCGATCTCCTGACCGGTATAGATCAGCGGCAGCCCCCGCGGCACGACGAACGTGAAGACCGCCATGATCTCGCGGGCGTCGCCCAGACGGGCGAACTCGGAGCCGTTCCACGAATTTTCGTCGTGGTTCGAGGTGAACGCGAGCCGCATGGCCGAATCGGGATAACGGCCGCGGTCGGCGTAGATGTAGTCGCGCAGCGCCGTGACGCGCACCCGCTGCCGGGCGACATCGTTCATCAGGTGGTGCATCTCCCAGGCATAGCAGGCGTCGAAAGCCCCCTCCTCGAAGAGATTCCGCTCCTCGGCCTCGGCCAGCATGAACAGGTCGGGCTTCGTCCGCCGCAGACGCCGCGACACCTCATTCCAAAAATCGACGGGCACCAGCATCGCCATGTCGCAGCGGAAGCCATCGACGGCGTGCTGCGTGATCCAGAACTCCATAGCGTCGCCCTGCGCCCGCCACACGTCGCGGTCGGCGTAGTTGAGCTTCGCGGTGTCGGACCAGTCCCACGGCACGGCAGGTTCTCCCGAAGCGTCGCGCTCGTACCACGAGGCGGGCGCCTCGTCGATCCACCGGGCGTCGCGGGCCGTATGGTTGGCCACCCAGTCGAGCAGGACCTTCAGCCCGAGGCGGTGGGCTTCGGCGACGAAAGCGTCGAAATCGGCCATCGTGCCCATCTCGGGATTCACGGCGCAATAGTCGCGGATCGAATAGTAGGAGCCCAGCGAGCCTTTGCGCCCGGCCTCGCCGATGGGATAGATCGGCATGAGCCACACGGCATCGACGCCCAGATCTTTCAGGAAAGGGAGTTTCGCGGCAGCGGCGCGCAGCGTGCCTTCGGGCGTGAGTTGGCGCACGTTCATTTCATAGAGAACGGCCCGGGGCCAGAAACAATCCATAATTCACGATTCAGAATTCATAATTACTTTTTCCTCCACGAGGACGCGGCGGCCGCAGAGAGCGATTTCGACGGGATCGCCCTCGTTCGAGACCTCGACGGCCGTGCGCGTGACCTTCACGGTGAGCACGCGGCCCCGGAAATTGACCTTGAAGGAGAGCGACTCCCACGTCTCGGGCAGCCGCGGATCGAACGACAGCACGCCGTCGCGGACGCACATGCCCCCGAAACCCTCGACCACCGAGAGCCACGACCCGGCCATCGAGGTGACGTGACACCCTTCGGCGACCTCGCGGTTGTAGTCGTCGAGGTCCAGCCGCGCCGTGCGCAGGTACATTTCGACCGCTTTTTCCAGGTCGCCGAGGCGCGCGGCGAGGACGGCATGGACGCAGGGAGAGAGCGACGACTCGTGGACGGTGCGCGGTTCGTAGAAGTAGAAATTGCGGCGGAGCGTGTCGAGGTCGAACTCCTCGCCGAAGAAATAGAGCCCTTGCAGAACGTCCGCCTGCTTGATGAAGCACGAGCGCAGGATGCGGTCCCACGACCACTTCTGATTGATGGGGCGCTCGGCAGGGTCGAGGTCCGCCACGAGCGTCTGCTCCTTGTCCAGATAACCGTCCTGCTGGAGAAAAATGCCCAGCTCCCGATCCTCGCCGAGATACATGTTGTCGGCGATGCGGTGCCACACAGCCGTCTCGGCGGCCTCGTCGAACGCCCGTTTCGCGCAGATGCGCGCATAGTCCGCAGGGCGGTTCTCGCGCACCCACCGGGCGGCCCGGGCGGCATAGCGCATCGACCAGCAGGCGATATAGGAGGTGTACCAGTTGTTATTGACGTTGTTCTCGTATTCGTTGGGGCCGGTGACGCCCAGCAGGACGTATTTCCGCCGCGCTTCGGACCACGTGATGCGCTGGGCCCAGAAGCGCGCGATGCCCACGAGGACCTCCAGTCCGCAGTCGGCGAGGTAGCCCTCGTCGCCCGTATAACGGATATAGTTATGGATGGCATAGGCGATGGCGCCGTTGCGGTGGATCTCCTCGAAGGTGATCTCCCACTCGTTGTGACACTCCTCGCCGTTGATCGTGACCATCGGATACAACGCCGCGCCGTCGCGGAGCCCCAGTTTGGCGGCGTTCTCGATGGCCTTGTCCAGCTGGTTGTAACGGTAGACCAGCAGTTCGCGCGCCACGGCCTGCCCGGCGGTGGCCATGTAGAACGGCAGGCAGTAAGCCTCGGTGTCCCAGTAGGTGACGCCGCCGTATTTCTCGCCCGTGAAGCCCTTGGGCCCGATGTTCAGGCGGGTGTCCACCCCGGTGTAGGTTTGCAGGAGCATGAAGATGCAGAAGCGGATGCCCTGCTGGGCCGCAGGGTCGCCCCCAATCACGATGTCGCACCCGTGCCAGCGGGCCGCCCACGCCTCCTCCTGCTCTTTCAGCAGGGCGTCGAAGCCTGTCCGCAGTCCGTCAGCGGCGACAGCACGCGCAGCGGCGGCGAGGTCCGCAGGGGCATGGTTGAGCGACGAGCAGATACCCGCATACTTATATAACGTGGCCGTGCGGCCCGCGTCGCAGCGCACCGCGGCGGTATGACGGACCTTCTCGGGCTGCGTCTCGCAGCGGAACTCCGCGCCTTCGAGCTCCACGGCCTGCGCCCATGCGGCTTCGAAACCGCTCTTGCGGGTACGGCTCTGCGTAACGTCGCCGTCGGTGAGGACCGGCTCCCAGAACTTTTCGTCGTAGTTGGCGTCGGCGTTGCGCACGTCGGCGTCGATATGGGGCGAGAAGGTGATCGCGGCGGCGCGGTTCAGCGGCGTGACGGCGTAGCGGACGACGCCCAGTTCGCGGCGCGTCAGCGACAGAAAGCGGACAGCCTCGACCGAAATTTCGGCGCCGTTGCGCATCGTGACCGTCATGCGGCGCGTCAGCACCGAGCGGCGCATGTCCGTCTCGCGGTAAAAACTCTTCACCTCCGCGACGGTCGCCAGGTCGAGCGGCTCGCCGTCGATCCCGACATCCACCCCGATCCAGAAGGCCGCATTGAGCACCTTGGCGAAATACTCCGGGTAGCCGTTCTTCCACCACCCCACGCGGGTCTTGTCGGGATAATAGACCCCGCCGATGTAGTTGCCCTGAAGCGACGGCCCCGAGTAGCGCTCCTCGAAATTGGCGCGGCCGCCCATCACGCCGTTGCCCAGCGCGAAGAGCGATTCGGCGGCCTCGACCCGCGCGGGGTCGAAATCGGCCTCGACGATCCGCCAGGGGTCTGTGACGAGGTTCAGTCTATTTCTCTGCATAACATCTCAAACGTAAATCCTTCGAATCCTTTCAGCTGCATCGAGGCCCCCGCGAGCAGAGGGCTGCCGCCGACACCCACCGAGCGCATGCCGGCGCGCGCTGCGGCCTCGATACCCGCGGCGGCGTCCTCGAACACCACGCAGTTTTCGGGCCGCGCACCGACCGCCCCGGCCCCTTTGGCAAAAACCTCGGGATCGGGCTTGGGATGCGTGACCCCGGTGCCATCGACCACGGCGTCGAACAGCGGCCGAAGCCCGCAGCGGTCGAGGATCGTCCCGGCGTTCTTCGACGCGGAGCCCAGCACGGTCAGCACACCGTGGGCGCGCACGTCGCGCAAGAACGCGGCAGCGCCCGGAAGCACCTCCGCGGGCGTCATCGCCGAGACATAAGCCAGATAGCGGGCGTTCTTCTCCGCGGCGAGACGCTCCTTTTCGGCCGGGGAGAAGCGGTCATCCAGTCCCCCGGCATGCAGCACGATGTCGAGCGAAGCCATGCGGCTCACGCCTTTGGTGGCTTCTCCCGCCTCGGGCGTGAACTCGAAACCCAGCTCCCGGGCCAGCGAGGCCCATGCCAGATAATGATAACGGGCCGTATCGACGATAACTCCGTCGAGATCGAACAGACAGCAAGCGATCATTTTTCGTAATTTCGGAGGTTAAAGATACGATTTTTTCCCGACATCCGTCCGCTCCGAACAAAGAACTTCGCCGCTCAACGATCCGACGGCTCCGTGATGACCACGGGAGGCCCCGACGGCACGAAGCGGGACAAATCCCCGATTCCCGAGCGCGTTCCGACCGGATAAGCCGGGCGCTGATCTTCGAGCAGAAATGCGTCGAACGTATAATCCGGCTCGCCGGCGAGCCTCCGGATACGCCGGATCTGGGCCCATCGGCTCGGGGCATTGAAATAGGCGACATTGTCGTTCATGCAGCTGTTCTCCTCCGGACGCCAGATCCCCGAACGGTAGGTGCCCGCCCCGGGATAGGTTCCGACCATCGGATAATCGGGCCGCGCGGCGAAATCCCGCCACGTCGTCTGGGAGATGTCGGGCGAAAAGTCCGCATTGATATAGAATCCGAAGTTTTTGAAACTCTCGATTTCGCTCCGGGTTTTCGCCGGAATCTCGGTCTCGTAATAGACGTATTCGTCGAGCAGCTTGGCGAAACCGTGTCCGCCGGCCTCGTGCACCACAAGTTTGTCGAAACTGCTTCCGACGGGAATCATGGAGATCGAAAAACCGTCGGTCCACATCAGACAGGTCCCGGCATACACCGCCCGGTTGATCGGCATGACGACCGTCAAATCCTGCATGCGGCGCCCCGTCAGTGCCGTCACCCGCGTCAGCCAGTCGCGGACGGCTCCGTCATCGCACGAAATCGAGGTCGATACCCCCTGCCACAGCGTCGAGAATTTCGTATCCACGGTCTCCGACGGAGAGACACAGCTCATGCCCGCCTCCTCGGAAATCGCAGTCAGCATGTAGACATCGAAATAGGAGCGGTAGGCGCTGTAAGGATAGACCGAGAAGAAGGCTTCGGCCGCTCGCCGCATGTCGGTTTCATACTTCCCCGTTCCCCGGGCCATCTCGGCAAGCGTGTAGCCGTCCCCCACGACGACCAGACACACGCCGTTTCCGGATGTGGCCCGTTGCAGCGCAACGACCTCGCCGTCGCCGTAGTTTCTCACCGGATCGAAGGCCCGCTGCACGAGCACGACATCCTGCGTGAACCGGCCGGCCGTCACATGCAACGTCACGGACCTTTCCGCGCCGAGATTCGTCGAGGCGCGGATGCGCATCCGCGCCCCCTCGACCACGGCCGTACACCACTCCGCCTGCGAGGAGAGCGCGACTTCGAGCGGTTCGGAAGCCGATCCGACCGTCAGATACTCGGTGGTATTGAGAGCCGGCAATTCGAGTCGTCCGGGAGTCACGAGGGTCGGAGCCTGCGTAACCGCAACCACCTGCGAAAGCTCCGCCGCATCGAAATAGACCGAGGCATCGCGCTGTGCGAAATCCGCGTTCGGTGCGACGTGCAGCCGGACCCGATGTTTCCCGGCTCCGCCCGAGGCGGGTTCGGTCGTCAGCCACTCCCGCGCTATCGGAGGCGACACCTCCGAAGTCCAGGCTCCGTCGGCCTGCAATTCGATCCATTCGTCCCCGCCCTCGTGCGGCAACACGACACTCCGGGGCGAAACCTCCAACAGCGTCGTCCGATCCTGCGAAGTCGTGCAGGCGCAGCACCCGAGCAGCGCGATGCCCCACAACAACCGTAAATAACTCTTCATGGCAAACTCTTTTTATGCGAACGAAACGATCCGGTCGACTCCGGATCGAAAACAAAAGGGAAAGCACCTCGCGTAAGAGGAGAGGTGCTTTCCCGAATTGCAGAGACGGCTATTGCGCGGCCTTCTCGAAACGATACCCCAGACCGAAGAATGTCGGATCGAAGGGATCTTCCCACCATTCGGGCAGGAACGGCGGCTGGTCGAAGTCGCGCAGGAAGAGGATCATCGACCCGTCCTTGTCCAGCATGAGCGCGATAGTCAACTTACCAAGTTTTTCGTTCGAATTGTCGAAAGAGCGGTTTCCGCTGCTCAACTGGAAATAAGTCAGATCGAACGAACCTTCATCGACCCAGAAATATTGCTCGCCGACCGTCGTACAGGACCCGCTCACTTTGCCCTCCAGCACGTTGAACGGTGCGGTATAGGTCATGTCGCACGTCCGGAAGAGATTGGCCAGATCGCCCGTGCTCGACGGCGTGAATTTCGCGCTCTCGCTCCCGGCCGTAATCGTAATCGTGAAGTCATCGTTATTGCTCGGGATCTTCGAGGTATCCAAATCCTCTTCCATAGCGAAGAGTTCGAGCATCTCCAGACCGATCAGCTCCTTGCAATGCCACGTGCCGGCAAGAGCCGCATAGGAGAGCAGCCCCTTGACCGTGACGGTTACGCTCGCGATCTCTCCGGCGACGAAGCGTCCGCCCTGCTCATCCACGCCGAGCTTCAGCGTCGCGGGATTGGCAAGGTCAGCATCGGGACCCGGAAGCAGCGTCAGCGTCGCCGTGTTGCCGTCTTTCGGAACGATGAAAGAGGTGGCTTCGTCCTTCACCAGGAAGTGCTTGCCCAACTCGGCCGTCGAGCCCGAAAGGACCTTGAACGGCAATTCGAGATCCTTAGGCGCCTTGAAGTTCTCGTCGCCCACGGTCAGCGTAACATCCAGCGACTCCTGCAATTCTGCCGCCGCCGTCGTGAAGCTGTAAACATAAACGCTCGACTCGACCAGATTTACCGTCGTGGAAGCGACCCGCCCGATCACATATCCCTTACCGGCAGCAAGGTTGAACGTCAGGGTCTTGGCCTCCTTGTAAGCCTGCTTGGGCGTTACGGTGACGGTCGCCTCGGTCTTGCCGGCTTCGAGCAGGAAGCTCTGCGCGGAAAGCTCGTAATCGGCCGTCGTGGCCGTACCGCCGACCGTGAATCCGATATTCAGATTCGACGCCGCAGCCTGCGACGCCACCACCTTGATCTCGATCGGTTCGTCGTCCAGCGTATAGGACGATGCTGAAAATTGCACATTGGCAGCCGAACCCGATCCGGGTTCGTCGTCGTCGCCGCACGCGCCCAGCGACAACGTCGTCAGAAGCGCCACGGACAAATACAAATACTTTTTCATAATCCGTCTTTATTTAGTGAAACAATCAGAGTATCAATTTCCGACCGCCGATTCGTACTCCGAACGAATCTCCCGCCACGTTTCGAGCTCCTCGGCCGATGCCGATTCGCCGACAATCGGCAGCAGATCGTACGATCCGCCCGAGCTCCGCGGCGGCACATCGTCGTATTCGTCGCATCCCGCGGCAAAAAGTCCCGCCGACGCCAACACCGTCAGCGCTGCGAAAAACATCCATTTCCTTCGTTTCATAGCTTTGCTATTCAAAATTCATAACCCGGGTTCTGGGCGATCTTTCCCTGACTGTTCCGGATGTCCCGGACACTCACGGGCATCGTATAGAGATACCGCCGCACCACGTATTTGACCGGCAGCGTGCTTCCCGACTGCTGGATCACCCACCATTCGGGACAGCCGTTACGCTTGAGTTCGAACCAGCGGTCGCCCTCCATGTAGAGCTCCTTGCGCCGCTCGTCCAGAATGGCGGAAATCAACGGCGTGAGGGGCTTGCCCGCGGCATCCACCGTGATCAGCGCCCCGGGGTCCGGCTCGGGAAGCGTCCGAAGCGTGTAATCCTCAACATCTTCGATACGCTTGCGGCGCAGTTCGTTGAGCAGCGACAATGCCTTCGCCTCGTCCTGCTGCGCCCCCGGGTGGGCATAACTCTCGGCAAGCATCAGATGCAGTTCCGAACCCCGGACCCGCGCCGTCACGGTCTTCCGGTTAACCCGCTTCGCATCGCACATGATGTTCCAACGCACATCCTTCTGCGGTTCCGCACCGAAAAGTTTCAACAGCGTGGCATTCACCGGCCGCGTGTTCAGGTATCGCTGAAAAGTCTCGTCGTAGAGTGTCTTCACGTCGTCGTCGCCCGTCGTCCGGTCGCGGATGATGACCTCCTGCAACCGCTCGCCGTAAGACTGGATCGACTCCGTATAAACGCTTCTGTCCGCAAGGGCGTAGGACGGTACGGCCAACAGCTCCTCGCACAGCGGAATCACCTCGGACCACTCTTCCGCCCAGAAATAGAGCTTGGCCAGGTAGGTCTTCGCCACCGCCTCCGTGAAAAGATACGACTCGTCGGTCATGTGGCAATCGATCGCCTTGCGGAAGAGCGAAACCGCATACTCGTAGCTCCGGGCGAGGGTGTTGCGGTCGGGCACCGCATCGCTTTCCACATCGAAACGCTCGACGATGGGAATGCCCGGCAGAGAGGAGGCCGTCGCCGCATCGTACGGCTCGCAGTAGATCCGGATCAGATTGTAATAGCATACGCCCTTGATGGCATAGGCTGCGGCACACAACGCCCGGGCCTTCGCGGAGTCCTTTTCGAGCATGTGCTCCAGAATCAGGTTACAATCCTTGATCGCCGAATAAAGGCCCTCGTAATATCCCTTCTGAAAGTTGTTCGCCACATCGCCCGCATAGAGCGTCAGACGCCCGGCCGAGATGTTCGCATCGAGATTGTCGGAGATCGACTCGTAGAGAATCACCCGGTCGTAGCAGCCCAGAATATCTTCGTCCGTACCTTCCTCGATGGCATACAGCATGTTGTTCAGCAAGGCTTCGAAATCCTCCTCCGTTTCAGGGATGATCTTTCCCTGCGGCGTCACGTCGAGATAACGCTTGCATCCGCCGAAAAGCAGCGCTGCCAGGACTATCATCCATATTTTCCGTTTCATAATCCGCTGTTTTTAGAATCCGAGCGTCACGCCGAACGTCACGGAGCGCGTCGTGGGATAGATCGCGCCCGGAACCTCCGGGTCCATGCCCTTGTAATCGGTGAATGTAAAGAAGTTGGCCAGACTTACGTTGAAGCTCACGGCATCGAATCCGCCCCGGTTGACCACCTTGCGCGGCAATGAGTAGGAGAGCGTGATGTTCTTGATCCGCACGTAAGAAATCTTGTAGATATAGATTCCATCGACCACGGCATTGGAGGTCGGATTCGACTGGTCGAAATGGTACTTCGCGTCGAACGAGTCGTAGATCCGCGGGTACTTCGTCCCCGTAGGGTTCGTCTCCGTCCAACGGTCGGTGCGGTCTTTCCAGACATTCAGGTGGTTCGAATACAGGTCGCTGTACTCCGTCTGCGCCCGGTCCATCGTGGAGACGCTTCCCGCAGCGATCTGGCTGTAAGTCGCCGGCGACTCGTTGCGGTCATAGGCGTAAGACCCGAACGAAAAGACGCCGTTGACCGACAGACGCAGATTCCGGTATCCGGCCGAAAGGCTGAAACCGCCGTTGAACGGCGCCTCCCGGTTCCCCAGATAGTAGAGGTAGTTGGCTTCGTCGGTGTAGTCCGCATCGCTCGAAATGACCGCATCGGGGCGCAGTTTGAATTCGTAAAGACCCGTCAGGGGGTCGATCCCGACCACCTTGCCGCCGATGAGCGCCCGGGCCGGATAGCCCTCGTAGTAGTTGAGCTTCATATGCTGGAACGATACCGAACTCGCATATTCGAGCACCTTGTTCGAGTTGAAAGCGAAATTGACCGAAGCATCCAGCATCCAGTCCCGGGTCTGAACGATCCCGCCCCGGAGCGTGAACTCGATACCCCGGTTGCGCAGGCGGGCGAAATTGGCCGCCTGATGGGTGAATCCCGTGGTCACGTAAAGCGGCTTGTCGTCCACGGCGCCTTTGGTCAGACGGCTGTAATACTCCGTTTCGAGCGAAAGCCGGCCGTCCAGGAATCCCAGGTCCAGACCCACCTTCACGTCGTTGACCTTCTCCCACCCCAGATTCGGATTGGGCGCCGAAGAGATCGTTCCGACCAAATGGTTCTGGTTCATATATTCGCGGTAGGTCTGCAACGAATAGTTCATCATCAGCTGCGGCGAGGCGCTCGTCACGATATTTCCCGTAAAGCCGTAAGAGGCTTTCAGCTTGGCGTAATGGAGCACCTTGCGGGCCGATGCCATGAAGGGCTCCTCGGTCAGAATCCAGGCTCCGCCCACACTCCAGTTCGGATTGAACTGCGCATGCGTGCCGAAATAGGAGCTGCCGTCGGCGCGCCCCGTGACGCTCAGAATATAACGGTCCCGGAACGAATAGTCGGCCGAAAGGTAGAACGACGCATAGCGGGACTTGGTGAAATACTCGCCCGTCAGACGCTCGATCTCCCGCAGCGTGCTCTCCGAGGGTTTCTCGATCGGCGGAAGGGCCGTATTCCCGGTCCGCGGATCATAGTTGAACCGTTTGTTGAAGAGCGTATGCGAATCGTTGCCCCGCAATTCGGCACCTCCCACGACATTCAGCGTATGCCCCTCGCCGTACTCCCCGACATAGGAGAGATGACCGCGCAGCAGATACCCCGTGCGGCGGCTCTTGTTTTCCAGAATGGAGCCGTAGAGATTGCCGTTATGCGTACGGTGGATGCTCAACCGGTCCTTGAAAGCCCCGTAGGTGTCCTCCTCCCGCGTGGTCTGCGTATCGTTGTTATTGAAATTGTAGGAGGCCAGACCGACGAATTTCAGATTCTCCAGCAGCTTGTATTCGAGCCCCATACGCACCTCCGTCGAGACATAATCGGTCTTCGTCTTGTTGCCCTCGATCTCCCGGAGAATGTTGAAGCCCTTTTCCGGCAGGTCCTCATAGGTATCGCGGTTGTCGTTGGGCAGCGAAAGCCACGTCTGGTCGTTCGCATAGCTTCCGTCGTCGTTGTAAGGTTTCTCGTAGGGATTGGCGAAGTAGGCATAGGTAAAGGGATCGACACTCGGATTCGGCGTATCGGCCTGCCGGTACGAAATATCGGCCCCCACGTCGAACGACAGGCGCCGCGTCGGTTTGAATCCCAGATTCGCCTTGAAGGTGTAGCGGTCGGCGCTGTCCTCGATGAGCATGCCCTGGTCATTGGTGTAACCCAACGAAAGATAGTAGTTGTAGGCATTCTCGCCGCCGCTCACCGAAACATGGCCGTTTACCGACACGGCGTTGCGAAGAATCACGTCGTACCAGTCGGTGTCGGTCGCAGCCAGACTGTTCAGATAGGCTTCCTGCGCCGCCGGGTCGCCCTTGAGATGCGAAAAGGCCAGCTGTCCCGAACGCACCTGCCCCACGATGCCCACCGTAGGATAGATCACCGACGGGTCCAGAAGCGACTGCGCATATTTCTCAGCCGCGAATTCGTCCCAAAGCTCCCGCTCCCAGGCCAGTTTCTCGGCCGTATTCATCAGCGACGGCTGCCGCTGCGGCCGGAACGAAACCGTGACATTCGACGAGAAATTGACCTTCATCTTGCCGGCCTTGCCCCGCTTGGTAGTCACCACGATGACGCCGTTCGCCGCCCGGGAACCGTAGATCGCAGCAGCCGCGGCATCCTTCAGCACGACGATCGACTCGATATCGTTCGGGTTCACCCCGCCGATACCGTAAATGAAAATATCGTCGAAGCCTCCGGCCTTGAGTTCGTTGGAACTCAGATTCGTACTCGGACCCTCGTTCTGCATCGGGACCCCATCGACCACCCACAGCGGCGCCGTATTTCCCGAGAGGTTGGCGATGCCGCGGATACGAATCCGTTGACTGGCCCCCGGCCGTCCCGTCGTCGGCGTCACCGAAACGCCGGCCAGCTCGCCCTGCATCAGGGCATCCACCGAGGTCTGCGGCTTGAGTTTCAATTCGTCGGCCGTCAGGATTCCCACCGAACCGGTAACCTTCTTGACCGTGGTCTGCGAATATCCCGTCACGACGACCTGTTCGATTTCCGTGGAGGAGGGTTGCAGGACCACGTCCAAACGTGTACGCCCCGGAGCCACGACCTGCTCCTGCGTCTGATAACCGACAAATGAAAACAGAAGGGTCTTGCCGCCTTCGGGAATCCGGATTTGGTAGCGTCCGTCGGAATCCGTGATCGCCCCGCTGCTGCGCGCCTCCTTCACGACCACCGTCGCCCCGACCACGGGCATCCCGTTCACATCCGCAACCCGTCCCGTGACGGACCGCGGCTGTGCGAACGCAGCACCGCACTGCAACAGAACCGACAGCAGAACCAAGGCTTGACGTAAAATCATCTTCATAGGCCTCAATCGTTATAGGTGTACAAACTTATCGTCACTTGTTTTCAAGAAAGTGCGTCACCCGACGCAGCAACAATGCGTAGTGCCCCCGCATCTGCGGCGAGGCGCTCCGATTCCGGGCGGCCGCAATCCGATCCCGGCAGTCGAGCAGCACGCCGTAGAGCAGATGGCCGTCCTCGGGCCGCGTGAGGTAGGAAACCCCGGCAAGCGGAGCGAAGCCTGCGGAATTCTCCGCCGTCACAGCCTCGGCGAAATAGTCCGAACGCAGCTTCGATTTCCGGCCCGCGGCCTGTTCGGCAAGGGTCAGCAACCGATTCAGGAATCGCAGTTGCAGCGGCTGCTTGACGAGTTCGTCCGCCGGGTCCGCATTGTCCCAAAGATAGGCCGAGAGGTCGTCCAGCGCCTCCGCGCGCGTGTAAGCCTCCCCGTCGGTCAACGAAGCGCAGAGCGCAATGCGGTCCAGGCTTCCCAGAATCCGGTCGAAAGTCTCCGTACGGATGAAATCCGCGATTCCGGGATTGAGCCCCTCCCCCACGATCAGCGAACGGCTGTCGAGCCATTGCAGATCGTCGAGCCGCGACAGCAGCCACCGCATCGCCTCCCGCTGCGTCCCGGCGGGAAGCGGCTCGAAACTCCGGCCCGCATCTCCGGCATAGCGTTCGTTGATCCGCACTCCGCCCAAACGGGCGATCACGGAGCCGAACAACGCATTGCAATAGAACGAAACCGACTCGGGGAAGGCCGAACGGTAGGCATAATCGACATCCTCGTCGTCGATCCACTCCGAGACATGGCGCAGAACAACGGCAAGATTCGCCAGCCCGGCATCGGCCGCCCGCAGCGGATCGTCGCCCAGATCCGAGGCCCGGGCCCGGGGATCGAGCGCGAATTTTTCCGGCTGTTCCCGCAGAAAACGGCACGACGGATCGTCGCTCACCGCCCCGTCGCCGTAAAGCCACTCGACGGCGCGGTAATCGTACGGCCCCAGCGATGTCTGACAGAGTTTCACGCCGTTCCGGAAATCTTCGGGACGCGCCGCATAGTTCAACGGCAGCTCGTCGAGAATCGAGGCCGAAAGTCCGTTCGCGGCCGTATAATGCGCGCTGCGCAGCGAATCGAGCGGCACCGTCTGCGAAGCCCCCATGTTGGGCAGCAGCCCCAGGCAAAAACCCGTATAACGGGCCATCTTCGCCGACAGGCTCTCGCCGAAAAGCGCCTCGTCGAGCTCCAGACGCCGCGCCCGGGGATCGGCGGCTCCCGTCTGAAGAAGCCGTTCGGTCTGGATCTGCGGCCCGATATTGTGGCTGATGTAGATGTTGGCGCTCAGAATCTCTCCCGTCCGCGGATCGGTCCAGGCGTTGAACCGCAGATCGCGGGCCGGCGAAGGAACGTAGCGTACGGCCGAATAGCGAATGTCGTTCACGTCGGGCAGTCCCTCCGCCGAAACACGCCGCACCTCGATGGCCCGCGGAAGACCGATCCGCTCGAAGGCATCGTTCCAGAGCAGTATGCCCCGTTCGATATAGGGTTTCCACGCCGCCGGGAAACGCTCGTCGAGATAGAAGACGATGGGACGCCCGGCATCCACCCGCCACCGGGAGGCGTAATAACGGACTTCGGCGCCCTGCCGGTCGGCGCTGTATTCGACGTAACGCGACGTGGAGGTGCCCACGCGCAGATCCGCTTCACGGACCGTCGTCATCGGTTCGGGCAGCAGCAGGAACGATGTCCGCACGGCCGCCGTGAAGAGCTCGGGATCGCCCCGCGAAATCACGCCGAAAGCGTAGGACGAGACTTCGTAGGAGAGCTCGCTCACCACCGAGACATTGTCGCTAAAGGCCGCTATATCGCGTATCCAGGAGGCTTCGGAACGGTATTCGTAACTCCGCAGGACGAATCCGTCGCGGCTACTGTAACTCTTCGGGTCCTTGGGCGAAAGGTAACTCTCGCCGTTCCGGAAGAACAATGTCGCACGCACCACGACGCCGCTGCTGTCGGGCGTAACCGCCTCGATGGGAAACGACGCGATCACGGAGGGCTGCCGGCTCGCGGCCAGCGCCCGCCCGATCGCCGGATCGTCGCTGCGCGAACGGCTGTCGAGTGCGGCAATCTGCAAAAGCGAATCGGTTCGCTGGAAAACGACATGGCGCGGACGCGAAGGCTGCATTCCGACCGACGACTCCTCGCCGTCGCTGACCGACAGCACCGTAACCCCCAGCAGCAGGTCACGTCCGAGCATCGAATCGGGCACCTCGAAATAGACATCCCCGTCGAGCAGATGCAGGGTGAACAATCCCTGCACCGTTCGGGGATTCTTACCGGCGAAAAGCCGTTCGTAAGCCGTCTTACGCGGTTCGGGAGCCGTCGCGCGCCGCTTGCGGGCCGCCGCGGGCGTCGCATCGCACAGCACCGACAACAGCATCAACAGCGTCACGATCCATCGCATATCGTATCTTTCTCTCATAACCGCCGTCATTTCAGATAGGATTCGATCGTATGCAACAGCGAACGGTAGTGCAGCCGGGTCTGCGGATCGGGATGGTTCCGCTGTCCCTCCAGCAAACGCCGGATCTTCAGCACGCAGTCATAGGCGAGTCCCTCCATCGGCCGCTCTTCGTAAAACAGCGGCATGGGATCGTCATACCCCGCCACAGGTCCCGGACAACCTGCCGAAGCGTTCGGCAGCAGGGACCGGTCCGTGCGGAACGCCTCCGGAACCTCCATCCGCCGCATGGCCGCAAGGCTCTTGGAATTTCCCTCTTCACGCAATGCGGCCACCTTGCCGAGCGTCTCCAGGAAAAGACGCTGCCGCTTGATCTGCGAGAGATTCAACGCCTTCCGGCGAAGGGTCGGAGCCCAGATCCGGTCGTAAATCAACGACATGCACGCTTCGGGCGTGAAGGCGTCGTTCTCGGCCAGCGCAGCCGAAAGCCCCACTTTCGAGGGCGACGCCACGACGGCTTTCATCACAGCCTCGCACACGGCGTCCGCGGCCGAGGCCACCAGCCCCAGATTGCCCGTCACACTCCGGTCGTCCAGCCACTCCATGTCGTCGAGCTGTCCCAACAGGAATTCCAACGCCCGAACCTGACGCTCGCGGGGAACGCTCCGGTAATGTTCGACCGAGTCTCCGACGTGTTTCTCATACAGATACACTCCGCCCACGTCTGCATAGACATGGTTCAGATAGGTGAAATACTGGTTGACGATTCCGTTGTAGATGGTCTTGCGGTAGCTGTAATCCCGGTCGTCGGATTCGGTCCAGGCATTGAGGTGCGAAAGCACGTATTTCAGATTGGAGATGCCGTATTCGGAAGCCTTGACGTGATCGTCGCCCAGATCCTCGGAGAGGGATCGGGGGTCAAGCGGCTCGGAGAACTGCTGCTTGCCGTAGCGCAGGGCCGGATCGGCCGACGCCTCGCGCAGCCATTGCGAGGTGATCGCATACTCCGCCTCGGGGCTCCCGGCGAAAAGCGGCGTATAGTTCCATTTCACCAGAAACCGGTCGTAAACCCCGAACCGCGGAGGCGTCATCCGCACGCCGCGCTCGAAATCGCCCGGCTGGGCGACATAGTTGAAACGGGCGTAATCCATGATCGACGGGGTCGTTCCCGTCTCGCGGGTGAAAGAGGGGCTCCGCAGCGAATCCACGGGGATCACGGAAGATGCGCCCATGTTGTGCATGAAGCCCAGGCAATGCCCGATCTCGTGCGAAAGCACATACCGCAGGGCGTCGCCGATGATCTCCTGAGGAATCTGCTTCTGCCGCACGCGCGGATCGGCCGGCGAGGTCTGTATGAAAAGCCAGTTGTTGATCAGCTCGATCACATCGTGATAAAGATAGACCGAGGCGCTGACGATCTCGCCGCTGCGCGGATCGGTCCACGAGGGGCCCATAGCATTCTGAATCGTCACCGGGGCATACCGCACGCACGAATATTTGAGGTTGTCGGGGTCGAATTCGGGATCGTCCTCGGGAAAAAGCCGCGCCTGGACGGCATTGCGGAAACCGATCTGCTCGAAAAGTTCGCTCCACTGATTCACCCCTTCGATGACGTACGGAAGCCACGTGCGGGGAAAATTACGGTCGATGTAAAAGACGATCGGCTTGACCGGGTCCACCAATTCCCCGCGCCGGTAGGCTTCGATGTCCGAGGGCTCCAGCCGCCAGCGGTTGGCATACCATATCGGACGGGCCCCCTGGGTCGTGGGAGAATAGAGCATCTTGCCCGTCGGAAAAACGGCGATGCGGCTGTCGGTGATCCGGGGGCTGACGGGAAGACTGTCGAGCAGCAGGATGGAACGTGTGGCAGCGATCGTAACCGGCACATCCCGCAGCCCGCGCTCCGAGATCGTCACCCGGTAATTCAGACTGCTGCTGACCGAAACGTTATCCGAAAAGGACTTGATTCCGGTCACGTAGGACTTCTCCTTTTCGAACGACTCCTTGCGTTTGAGGCGTCCCGAAAGCGTGTGCTGGCTGTATTTGTCGAAAGGCGACAGCCGCTCGTCATCGCTGACAAACAGATTCGTGGCGTCCACGACCACCGCTGAGCTGTCGGGCGTAAAGGTCTCGATCTTGAACAACCGGTAAATAGCGCCGATATTGCTCGTTGCGAGCGCCCGCCCTATTTCAGCATGATCCGGGAGGGGGGGGAGACAGTCCGCTCCGAAATCAGCCGCATGGCGATCCGGTCTCCCGCACGCGTGAATGCGAAATGAAGCGGATCTTTCGGCTTGGAGCCCACGATTCCGTGACCGTTGTCGCTGGTAGCCGAGATGGTCGTTCCGAGCAGCATGCTCCGGTCCATCAGCCGGAGCGGAATCTCGAAATAGACCCGTCCTTTCATCTCATGCAGCGTGAAAAGGCCCCGGGCTATGCGGTGTTCCTCCTTGAAGAATTTGTCGTATGCCGAACTTTTCGTGGTGTCACGCTGTTCGGCGGGCGCCTTGCGGCTGCGTTTTCCACAAAGTCCGAACGCCTGCTGCGAGCCGCATAACGACAAGACCACAAGCAAAAAAAGGGGCGAAATTGTCCGAACGTAAAACTTCATCATTCAAACAGGGTTAGAACAAGCAGATTAACCAAAGAAATACCGACAAAATTCCCGAAGAGAGCCCTTTCTCGCTATCGAAAGGAGCCATCCTCCACGAGGAACCTAACAAACCTCTACAAAGATATAAAAAATTTATCGGAAAACAAACCGGAAACGAGTTTTTCGCACGGGTTGTCGTTCGCGTCGCAGGCAAAGACCGACCGACCCTATATATATAAGACAGGGCCGTAACTTTTTCAAGCTACGACCCTGTCTGAAAATCCGCGGCAGATGCCGCCGCAACCGCCGGAAACTACTTCCAGAGATCGCGGGGATATTTCCCGTCGGCGATCATCTTCTCGATGGCGGCCATCAGCGCCGGTTTGTCCTCCTTGTAGGTGACGCCGTGCCACTGGGCGGCCGAACGCAGCACGCGGAGCGTCGCCGTGCCGTCGCCGATCAGCTTGTTGACCATCGTCGGGATGTAGAACTCCGACTTGAGATTCTCGTGATTCTCGGCGTACCACTGCGCGAAGTACTCCTTCGAATAGGCGAAGAAATCGGGCGTGAACCCGAAGAGGTTCATCGAAACCGGCGTATCCTCGGCCAATTCCTCGTCTGCGCCACCGTCGTGGAAGACGATCCGGCCGTCGGGCATGCGCTCGATCTGCGTGCGCTCGACCATCGACGTGAGGTCGCCCTTCGGATCGACGCCGCAGACGCCGCGCGAAACCGTACCGTTCTCCGAAAGAGTCCGGTTCAGGTCGTAGGCGACCATGCAATAGCTGTTTTTCGAATCGCCGAGTTTCGAGAGGTACTCGCCGATGGTCTTGTAAGCCTCGGCGCCGTAGAAGTCGTCGGCGTTGATCACGGCGAACGGCTCGTGAACGGCATCGGCGGCCATCATCACAGCGTGGTTCGTACCCCACGGCTTCACGCGGCCTTCGGGAACCGTCAGTCCCTCGGGGAGGTAGTCCAGCTCCTGAAAGACGAAATCGACGGCGATGCGCCCGCCGAAGCGGTCGGCCGAAAAGACTTCGCGGAACTCCTTTTCAAAAGAGTGGCGGATGACGAAAACCACCTTGCCGAAACCGGCGCGGATGGCGTCGTAGACCGAATAGTCGATGATGGCTTCGTTGTTGGGACCGACGCCGTCCATCTGTTTGAGCGATCCGTAGCGGGAGCCCATGCCCGCCGCCAGGACCAAGAGTGTAGGTTTGACCATACTTTTTTATGTGTTTGTGACGTTTAGGTTCAAAGCATCTGCAAAGGTAAAAATTTTCAAGGCGATGCCAAAGGTTTTTTGGAATTTTGGCTACCTTTGTCAGACGTAACCCCGAAAAAACGTTCCCGGAAAATGAAATTTCTGAAGAGAATACGGGCGTGGTGGCGCGGGCTGTTCCGCAAACGCCGCTTCAGCATGCTCAACGCCACGGACAATTCCGAGGAGTGGCACATACACCTTTCGCCCGCGAGCGTCTTCGCCGGGCTGGTGGCGTTCGTCCTGCTGCTGTTCATCCTCACGCTGTCGCTGGTGGCTTACAGCCCCGTGCTGGAGTTCCTGCCCGGATACCGCACCGAGGCCGACCGCTCGCGCGAAAGCCTGCAGCAAAACATCATCCGACTCGACTCGATGGAGCGCATGATGAACGACATGATGACCTACAACCGCAACATCGCCCTCATCATGGAGGGACGCACCCCCGTGGCGCGGACGCTGGCCGCGTCGGATTCGTCGCGCATCAGCAAGGTGCTGGTGATGCCCTCGCCCGAGGATTCGCTGCTGAGGGCCCAGATGGAGGGCGACGGGGAGTATGCCATCGCCCCGCGCAGCGAGGGGTCGCGCCGCAAGATCCGCGAGGCCATCGAACTGGCGACGCCCGTCGAAGGGATCATCACCGGGCGTTTCGACATCAAACAGGGGAATTTCGGCGTGAAGATCGCGGCGGCGGCCGGCGACCGCATCGCGGCCATCGACAACGGAACGGTCGTGCAGAGCCTCTGGGCCCCGGAGGCGGGCTACACGGTGGTCCTGCAACACGCCGGGAACCTGATTTCGATCTACAAGAATCTTTCGCAGTCGCTCGTGTCGGTGGGACAGACCATCCGCTCGGGCGAGCTGATCGGATACAACGCCGAAGCCGAGAACGGCGAGGTGAAACTCTTCGAATTCGAACTCTGGAACAACGGCAAGCCCGTGGACCCGGAGGGATACATCGTCTTCTGACAAACGCATGAAACAACGACTTGCCATACTGGGTTCGACCGGTTCGATCGGCGTGCAGACGCTCGACATCGTTCGCGAGAACCCCGACCGCTTCGAAGCCCGCATCCTCACGGCAAACCGCAACTGGGAAAAACTCGCGCAGCAAGCCCGGGAATTCGACACCGACACGGTGGTGATCGCCGACAAGAGCCATTACGCCGCCCTGAGCGAAGCACTTGCGGACACCGACACGAAGGTTTACGCCGGAGAGGAGGCCGTGGCGCAGGTCGCCGGAGGCGGAGACACCGAAGTGGTGGTCAACGCCTTGGTGGGCTATGCGGGGCTGGCGCCCACGGTGGCCGCCATCGAGGCGGGCAAGAAGCTCGCGCTGGCCAACAAGGAGTCGCTGGTGGTGGGCGGCGCCTGCGTGATGCCGCTGGCGCGCGAACGGAAAGCCCCGGTGATCCCGATCGACTCGGAGCACTCGGCCATCTTCCAATGCCTCGTGGGCGAACGCGCCCCGGTCCGAAGGCTGATCGTCACGTGCAGCGGCGGCGCGTTCCGCGACCTCGCGGCCGAAGAGCTGGCGAACGTCACGGTGGAACAGGCGCTGCGCCATCCCCAATGGGACATGGGCGCGAAGATCACGATCGACTCTTCGACGCTCGTGAACAAGGGGTTCGAGGTGATCGAAGCCCACTGGCTCTTCGGAACCCCGGCCGAGCGGATCTCGGTGCTGCTCCATCCCCAGTCGATCGTGCACTCGATGGTCGAATTCGAAGACGGGGCGATCAAGGCCCAGTTGGGAACGCCCGACATGCGCATGCCGATCAGCTTCGCGCTGATGTTCCCCGACCGGGCGAACCGTCCGGGCGAGCGGTTCAACTTCCTGAACCATCCGCAGCTGACCTTCGCCGAGGTGGACCGCGCGAAATATCCGGCGCTGGACATCGCCTACGACTGCCTGCGGCGCGGCGGCACGGCGGCCTGCACGATGAACGGGGCGAACGAAGTGGCGGTGGCCGCATTCCTCGCCCGCAAGTGCGCGTGGCTCGACATCGTGCGCGCCATCCGTCATGCGCTGGAACGCGCGTCGTTCATCGCCTCGCCCACTCTGGCCGACTATGCCGAAGCGAACGCCGAAGCCCGTGCGCTGGCGGCGGAATTTCTGAAACTGTAACCACTTTCCGACAATGGATATTCTAACCAAGATCATTCAATTCTTCCTCTGTTTCACCATCCTCGTAGGCATTCACGAGCTGGGACACTACATCATGGCGCGGGTCTTCAAAATCCGCGTCGATAAGTTCTACATCTTCTTCGACCTGGGATTCTCGCTCTTCAAGTTCCGCCGCGGACACACCGAATACGGTTTAGGCTGGCTGCCGCTGGGCGGATACTGCAAGATCGCCGGCATGATCGACGAGTCGATGGACAAGGAGTATCAGAAACAACCCCCGCAGCCCTGGGAGTTCCGGTCGAAACCCGCCTGGCAGCGTTTTCTGGTGATGATCGCCGGCGTGGTGATGAACGTCGTGCTGGCCGTGGCCATCTACATCGGCGTCTGCTACACCTGGGGCGACAGCTATTTCTCGAACGAGGATGCCAAATGGGGCTACAACTTCAACGAAGCGGGCCACAGCCTCGGATTCCGCGACGGGGACCGGCTGGTGAGCATCGACGGCGAGGCGGTGGAGAACCCGATGGTGTTCCTCAACTCGCTGCTGATCACCGAGGGCGACCGCCGCGTGGTCGTGGAGCGCGACGGAGAGCAGGTGGAACTGACACTCCCGCTCGCCGAACTGATCGCCATGCGTCAGAACAAGGGCTATGAAAAACTCCTCGTCCAGCGCATGCCTTTCCTGATCGACAGCGTCGTGGCGCCGACTGCCGCCCGGCTGCGGAAAGGCGACGAGATCGTCGCTATGGAGAGTCGGCGCACGGCGGACCGTTACGAAAAGATGGACTACCGCGACTACAAAGCCTATCTGCAACTCCATGCCGGCGACACGGTGCGGCTGACTGTCCTGCGCGACGGCGGAACGTTGGAACTTCCCGTTCCCGTCTCCGCCGAGGGAACGATCGGCGTGATCGTGCAAAACCCCTACACGCTCCGCACGCAGACGTACACCTTCTGGGAGTCGATTCCGGCGGGTTTCCGCAAGGCCGGCGACATGATCTCCTCCTACTGGGAGCAGCTGAAGATGATCGTACAGCCCAAGACCAAGATGTACGAGGAACTGGGCGGATTCATCGCCATCGGCAGCATCTTCCCCTCGTCGTGGGACTGGCAGGATTTCTGGCTGAAAACCGCCTTTCTGTCGATCATCCTCGCCGTGATGAACATCCTGCCGATCCCGGGGCTCGACGGCGGACACGCTATCTTCACCTTCTGGGAGATGGTGACGGGCCGCAAGGTCAGCGACAAAGTGTTGGAAGGCGCGCAGTACATCGGGCTTATCATCATCCTGTTCCTGCTGCTCTACGCCAACGGAAACGACATATACCGGTTCTTCATCAAATAGCGGCAGGGACGCCGAACAGTCGGAACGGCCCGGATCTTTTGATCCGGGCCGTTCCGGCATATCGGGGAGGCCCGAAAATCGCAGCGTTTTGCAATTTTTTTTGTAATTTATCCAAAAAGCAAGTATATTTGACCGCAGGAGTAAGCTGCGCCCGCAGCGAAGGTTAGTTTAACGAGAGACGAAGAAACCATGAATAAGGACGGAACATACAACGGCCCGAAGGCTCTTGTATTCCGCAATTCGGAGGGGGGGGGAAACGTCCCCGAATTCTTCCGGAACTATTATCCCATGTTCGTCTCTTTCGCCCGCAACTTCGTCCAGAGCCGCGAGGTATGTGAAGACCTCGTGCAAGAGGCTTTCGTAGCCCTGCTCGAACAGGGATGCACGTTCGACAACGAATACCTGGCCAAGGGATTCCTCTACAAAACCTTGCGCAACAAATGCCTTAACCATCTGCGTCACGAGCAGATACGCAACCGCTACGCCGAAATGCAGGCGGCGCACTACAAACGTGAGCGCAACGAGAAAAAGAGCGAAGAGTTCTTCATCGACGCCATCATGCGCGAAGAGTCGTCGCTGATCATCTCGCAGGCGATCGAAGGACTGCCGGAGATGGGCCGTCAGGTGCTCAACATGTCCGTCGAAGGACTCTCCAACCAGGAGATCGCCGACGTGCTCGGCATCTCGATCAACACCGTGCGCACGCACAAATCACGCGCCTACAAAGTCCTGAGGATCGTGCTTTCCAACCAATGGATGCTCTTCTGATCCGCTGAAATCCGGCTCCGAAGTTACGATTTAACACGCCTCTAACCGATGCAAAAATAAGTTTTTACATTTTTTTCGCATCGCATGTCATCCGTTCCCGCTTCCGAAGTGTTATAATAACAGTGTTAGTCGGGAATATCATATCATTCATCAAGGCAGGTGTGCTGCTGGGACGTTTTTTCGTATCGAAAACCTCCCCGCACGAGCGCGAACAGCTCAAACTGCGTCTCCGGGAGCTGAAAGGCGAGGAAAAAGCCCGCATCGTCGGAAAGATACTCGACGCCGAAGAACTGGAACGCCGCCGGGTGATCCGCTCCGAATGCGACGTGGAGCGGGCCTGGGAGCAGGTGCAGCGCCGGATGGAAGAGCGCAGGGACCGGCGGCGCCTGAAACGCTACGCGCTGATGCTGCAAAGCGCCGCGAGCCTTGCGGCAGCGGTACTGATCGCCTACGGCGTCATCTACTATACGCACATCGGACGCCAGAAACGGGTGATGGCGCAGATCGCGCAGATCAAACCCGAAGGACAGCACGCGGTGCTCTATTTCGCCGACGGTGCGAGCATCGACCTCGGGCTGCGGGATTCGCTGGCGCTCCGGACCGAAACGGGCGTAGACGTGGAGCTAACCGGAGAGAACAGTCTCGCCTACAAGTCCCGGCACGAACCGAAAAAGGAGCTTCCCGAAGAGTACAACACGCTGGTCACGCCCCGCGGCAGCGAATACAGCCTCACGCTGGCCGACGGCACGCGGGTATGGTTGAACGCCGCCTCACGCCTGCGGTTCTTCACCTCGGACCAGGGCCGCGAACGCCGCGTATGGCTCGAAGGCGAAGCCTATTTCGAGGTGGCTCACGACGCCCGGCGGCCTTTCATCGTCGAATCGGGCAGCCAAAGCATCCGGGTGCTGGGAACGCGCTTCAACATCAACACCTATGAAGGCGACCGCGCCATATACACCACGCTGGTGGAGGGTTCGGTGGCCATCAGCCCGCTCGCAGGCGGAGACGCCGTGACGCTCGAACCCGGACAGCAGGCCGAATACAGCCGCCGGAAAGGCGGCGCGATCGCCGTGAAAGCGGTCGATACGTCGCTGGCGACAGCCTGGATGAGCGGAACTTTCATTTTCGAACACGCCTCGGTCACCGAGATCATGGAGAGCCTTTCGCGCTGGTACGACTTCGAATTCGAGGTATCGCCCCTGCTCGACGGACTTCGGTTCAGCGGCCAGTTCCCACGGTGCGAGAACCTCGACAAAATACTCACCATCATCGCATCGACCGGAACGGGCATGCAGATAAACTACGACGGAACGAAGATCACGCTGAGATAGAAAACACCCATTCAAACCACTCGAATTATGACGAAACCTTTACAAACAAACGAACGGAAACTTCCGGGAGGGACTTCCGCGGTGCGCCTGCTGCGGCCGCTGGCATTCCCGACAGTCGTTTCGGTCATGTTATCCATGAGCCCATCCCCGGCGTTTGGACAAGGCAACACCCCCGGACACGAAGAATTTGTCCGCGACAACTGCCGCACGGAGTCCGCAGCCACGGCCGAAGCCCGCTATTCGGGCGAAGAGCTGCGCAGACTCCACCCCACCGACCTCATGAGAGCCCTGCAACTGATCGACCCGTCGATCTGCGGCACCGACCCCGACGAACGATACGGTTCCGATCCCAATGCGGTTCCCGCCGCGATGAGCCTCCAGGGCGTGAAATCGTTCGCCTGGGGATTGAGTTCCGCCGATGCCCGGCCGCTGGTCATCGTTGACGGCCACAGCGAATCGTTCGACCGGCTGAAAGATTTCGACATCCAGCGCATCGAAAGCGTCGCGCTGCTCAAAAACGCCACGGCGACGGCCTTGTACGGCGTGAGGGCCGGGCAGGGAGTGATCGTCATCACGACGAGGATCCCGGAGACCCACCCCCTGCGGCTGACCTATCATTTCGACGGCACGTTCCAGCGTGCCGGCATGCGTGCGTTCGACCTGATGGATGCCGGACAGAAACTCGACTGGGAAAAACGCATGGGCGCCTACGAAGGCAACAACGCACTCTACCAACAGCGCATGGCGGACGTAAAGGCCAACGGTTCGACCGACTGGCTGGAGATGCCCCTCCGGACCTCGTTCTCGCACCGCCACCGCGTCACGGTTGACGGCGGCGACAGCAGCCTGCGTTACCGCGGGGTGCTCTACATGAACCCCGTGAAGGGTGTGATGAAGGGCTCGAAGCGCACGATGTACGGCGCATCGGCCTTCATCGGCTACACGACGCGCAAACTGGAAATCTCGAACGAACTGAGCGTGGACATGGCCGACGCCGCGGAATCGACCTACGGGTCGATGTACGAATGGGCGCGGATGAATCCCTACTACGCATCGGCCGACGAGCGCGGCGTACCCTACGACATACTGGGCGAAGGGACTTTCAGCGAGCAATGGTCGCCGCTCTACGAAACCTCGCTCAACAGTTTCGCCGAAAACAAGATCGCACGCGTGAACAACAACCTCACCCTGCGCTGGAAGATCGACGAACATTTCAGCGTGGCAGGCCAGTTCAACCTTACGCACGACTACGACAAGCGTTCGGAATTCACCTCCCCGCAGTCGCTCGTCTACAAGGATTACGGCATCGACGAAATCGACCAGAAAGGCAGCTACCGCATCCTCCGCAACCGGCTGGAAAGCTATCAGGAAAAGGTGTGGGCCGACTACCGTCTCGAACGCGGGCACCACGCCCTGCGCGCCACGCTCGGCATGGAGGTCTACTCGGCGACGATGACCGACGACGCATTCCGCGGCGTGGGCATGTCGAGCGACCACATGGACTACATCTCTTTCGCACAACGATACGCCGCGGAGCGCCCCGAGGGCACCAAGACCTACGAGCGCGTGCTGAGCGGCTACGGTGCAGTGTCGTGGAGCCTGGACCGGACGCTTTTCATCGACCTCGCGGGCCGCGTGGACAAATCCTCGATGCTCGCACCCGACAAACGCACGGCGGGCTCCTACTCCCTGACAGCGGCTTACGATCTGAAAAAAGCCCTGCTGGAAAACTCGGAGCTGATCGGCCGGCTGATGCTGACGGCCGGATACGGCAGCACGGCGGGATACCAGTTCGACTACGCATTCGCCAACCCGCTCTACGCCTACGACATCGGCAACCCCTACCTCAACGGCATGGGGACATACAGGACCGGGCTCGATTACAGCAAGGGCCTCGTGACCTTCTACAACATGAACGTCTGCAACCCGGCTCTGAAATGGAAGACGACGCGCAACGTCAACGTCGGCGTCAGCGGCCGCATCAGCACGGTGGACATCGCGGTGAAATACTATAACTCCCTGTCGAAAAACCTGCTGACGCTCGAAGAGCAGAACATCGCCTTCGGATCGGGCTACCGCTATGCCAACAGCGGCGCGATCCGCAATTCGGGCGTGGAATTCTCGGTGGCGGCAGGCGTCCTGCGCGACCGCAACGGCCTCGACCTGACGCTCTTCGCCAAAGGCGTCGTCAACCGGAGCCGGATCACCGAACTGCCCGACTATTCGGCCGCAGCGTTCAACGCGTCCAACTTCGAGAACGGAAACCATTACGGCATGTCCGAGGGCGATGCCGCCGACGGCATCTACGCCCTGCGCTCGGCAGGCATCGACCCGGAGACCGGACGCGAACAGTTCTACCTGCGCGACGGATCGGTGTCGTTCGACCCGACCGCCGCAGACATGGAGTATCAGGGCAGCATGACCCCGAAGCTGCGCGGTACGTTCGGCGCGACGGCCGCCTATCGCAACTTCGATTTCGCGGCGGTCTTCTCCTATTCGCTGGGCGGCAAGTTCTACGACCTCTACACCCAGCGGGCGGTGGATCTGGCCGGATACTCGGACAACGTTCCGACGGCCGCCGCGGACAAATGGAGCCCCTCAAACCAAAACGCCGTCTACCAGGGCGTCGGCAACGCCTCGGAATACGCCTCGTCGCGGTTCGTGTCGAAGCGCAACACCCTTTCGCTCGCGTCGCTGCGCATCGGATACGCATTTCCGAAACGGATCGCCTCGGCGATGCGCATGCAGGCGCTGAAAGTGAGCCTCACGTGCGATGATCTCTGGTATTCGTCGTCGGTGAAGAGCCCCCGCAGCCTCTACTATCCCTATGCAACGAGCTTCATCCTTTCGCTTCAAGCAACCTTCTAAAAACGCGAACACATGAAAAAAATCATATACACCGCGCTCCTGCTCCTCGTCACCGTATCGTGCGACAAATGGTTCGAGGCAGAACCCAAGGGAGGAGGCCAGTCCGGCGCCAAGGTCTTCGACAACGAAGCCTCTTTCCGCGACTACATGAACGGCATCTATACCGGACTCCGTTCGGAGGAACTCTACGGTTCGAACCTCACGCTGGGAGGCGTGGAATTCCTCGCCCAGAGCTTCGTCCCCGACAAAGGAGCCGAAGCATGGACCAAACTGGATTTCAGCAGCGAAATGGGACAGAATGTCTCCCGGGAGGCTTATGCCAAGCTCTACGCCGCCATCTACCAGTGCAACGACATTCTCGAACTCTTCGCCGAAAAGAAAGACGTGGATTTCATCGCCGGATCGCGCGAAATGATGGTCGCCGAGGCCCGGGGGCTGCGGGCATTCCTGCATTTCGAACTCCTGCGGCTTTACAGCCCCGCCTATGCGGCGGACAACGCCGCGTCGAACATCCTCTGGGTGGAGGGCACGCAGCCCGAAGGCGTGCGGATGACCACGGCACAGCTGACCGACAAGATCATCGCGGAGCTGGAGGCCGCAGCCGCCGAGCTCGCCGAATACGACCCCGTCGTCACCGGCGTGAGCTACGACGAAATGTCGCTCCTGGGGGCCTCGCCCATCGACCGCGTCTGGAAACTCAACTACTACGGCTGTCTGGCAGCCGAAGCCCGCGCGCTGATGAGCCGCGGCACGGCAGATGATTTCGGCAAGGCATACGGACTGCTGACGAAGATCATCGGCGAAGGCGGATATGCTTTCGTGCGAACCGTTTCGGGAACCGACTACGAATTCTCGACGGAGTTCATCTTCGCGCTGCCCTCGCCCGAAACGGGATTCTGCGCCCTCTCGGAAGAGCTCTTCGCGCCCGTTCCCGACGGCCGGGGCGTGACCCTCTCGGCACGGCTCGACATCAATGACCTGCACGCCGACGACCGTCGCCGCAACTGGTTCGACGCCGACAACACGATGCGCACGAAATTCGCCCCGACGAGCAAGATCGACAAATGGAAAACCACACCGGCAATCCCGGTGATCAAGATCGGCGAGGTGTACCTCATGGCCGCGGAAGCTGCCGCCAAATCGGACCGGCTCCCCGCGGGTATCGGACTGTTCAACGACTTCATGGTCCAACGTAACAGCGAATCGCTGAAGCTGCCCGAAACAGCTACGCAGGATCAGCTGATGGAGGCCATCGACAAACAGTACCGGTACGAATTCCTGGGCGAAGGCGTGCGCTATCACTTCTGCAAACGCCTCAATCAGACGATAACAGCCTACGACGGCTCGCAGATAACCGAGATCGGCAAAAAGGCATTCCCCATTGTCAAATAACCTAAGATCAAGCAGATGAACAACATCACGAAACATACCGTCCCGGCACCCCGCAACGCACGGTCTCTCAGGCTGCTGCGGATGTGCCTGCTGCTGACCCTCCTGGCTTGCATCCCCGCCGGAGCGCTCCGTGCGCAGGAGGCCAAAGTCTCGTTCCGGTTACAGGAAAAACCGCTCTCGACCCTGCTGACCGAAATCCAGAAGCAAACCGGATACAAAATATTTTACAGCGACAACAGCGTCGATGTATCGCGCAAAGTAAACGTCTCGGCAAGGCAGGTGCCCGTGAACAAGGTGCTCGAAAGCATCCTTCCCAAGCTGGGCCTCACCTACCAATTCATCAACAATACCATCGTACTGTCGCAGGACCCCAAAGCCGCAGCGACACAAGGAAGTTCGGTAATGGCCAAAGCCGTCCCGGTGCGCACAGTATCGGGCGTGGTCCGGGACGAAGCGGGCAAGCCGATCGTCGGCGTATCGGTCATCTCGGTCAAAGACCGGCAGCGCGGAACCTCGACAGCCGCAGACGGAACATTCTCGTTCCGCGTGCCGGCCGATGAAACGCACATCACCGTCTCGATGATCGGCATGAAAACCCAGACGCTGCCCGTCGGCAACGGAACGCTGAACGTCACGATGAAATCCGACGTTATCGAATCCGAAGCGCTCGTAATCACGGGTTATGTGCCCAAGGCCAAGAACAGCTTCACGGGTACGGCGACGCAGGTGAAGGGTGCCGATCTGGTGAAGGTCAACCCGACCAACATGTTGCAGGCGTTGCAGGTGTACGACCCCTCGTTCGTGATCTCGGACATCACCGGCGAATTCGGATCGAACCCCAACTACATTCCCGACCGCATCGAGATCCGCGGCGCGAACAGTATGCCCGACATCTCGGAAAACACGCTCCAAACCTACACCTCGCTGCCGATCTTCATCCTCGACGGATTCCAGGTCGAAGTGGAAAAGGTCTACAACCTCGACATCAACCGCGTCGAGAACGTCACCATCCTCAAAGACGCCGCAGCCTCGTCGATCTACGGATCGCGCGCGGCGAACGGCGTGGTCGTCATCACGACCAAAATGCCCCAGAAAGGCAGCATACAGATCTCCTACACGCTCAACACCAGCATCGAGACCCCCGACCTCTCGTCGTACAACCTGATGAACTCGAAAGAGCTGGTGCAGTACTACGAAAAGATGGATGTCTTCTCGGGAGGCTCGACCACCATCGGCAGCGTGGACCCCGAACGGCGCAACCTGCTGACGATGCTCAAAATGGAGGCCGCCAACGGCGTGGACACCTACTGGCTCGCACAACCGCTCCGCACCTCGTTCAAGCACGACCATTCGCTCTTCCTCGAAGGCGGAACCGACGTTGGCAAACCGGGCAAGGATCACACGCTGCGTTACCAGATCAACCTCAACGGCAATTTTTCGGACGGCGTGATGATCGGCTCGCAGCGCAACACCTACGGCGGCGGCGCGAAACTGATCTACGACACCCGGAAGCTGCAACTGACCAGCGACCTGCAAGTGGGATTCACCGACACGAAGGATTCGCCCTACGGCAACTTCTCGACCTACACCCAGCTGCTCCCGATCTTCCGTATCAAGGACAGCAACGGAGACTATTTCCCGACCCTTTCGGCGAACAACATCCCGCTCTACGAGAACTTTCCCTGGACCGGCATCGGCTCCGATGTCCTCGGTTCCCAGATCAACCCGCTCTACGAGGTCAACAACCTGAACAACTTCTCGCGCGGCAACAACCTCAGCCTGACGTATCAGCTGGGCGCCAACTGGGAGATCGTCAAGGATCTGCGCCTGCGGGCGTCGTTCACTTACGACCGGATGGAAAGCATGACGGAGAAATACGTTTCGCCGTTCAGTTCGGCGATCACCGACGGACTCGAAAACAACTCCGTCGAACAGCTCTACCGCCGCGGCTCCTACGACAAGCAGAACACGACGACATCGAAATACTACGGCATGGTCAACCTCTCCTACCTGAAAAGTTTCGGACGGCACACCGTGCAGGCCGTACTCGGCGGCGAGATCAAAGAGGACAACGCCGAAAGCGACAGCTATTCGGTGACGGGATTCCTCAACAACTCGCAGACCTATCCTTCGGACGGCGCACAATATCCGCTTTCGGGACGCCCCACCGGTTCGAGCAGTATCGTCCGCACGGCGGGCGCCTTCGCAACGGTCAACTACTCGTTCGACAACCGCTACATGCTCGACGGAAGCTACCGCGTGGACGGATCGTCGAACTTCGCCAGCAAACAGCGCGTGTCGTCGTTCTGGGCCGTGGGCGTGCGGTGGAATCTCATGAACGAGAAATTCATGAACCGCAAGATCTTCGACAACCTCGCCCTGAAAGCCAACATCGGCACCACCGGCAACTCGAACTTCGTGCTGAGCCAGATCCTCAACATGTACAAGTACCTGACGATGTACGACGGAATCACGGGCGCCGAGCTCATGTCGCTGGCCAACCCCGACCTCAAATGGCAGACGACGCTCAAACGCAACATCGGCGTCGAACTGGGGTTCCTGCAAAACCGGATCAACCTGGAGTTCAACTACTATTCGAACACCACGGACAACAACATCACCCGGGTCGATATTCTGCCCTCGACGGGATTCTCGTCCTACACGGCCAATCAGGGCGACGTAAGCAACAAGGGTTTCGACTTCAATCTCTCGGTAACGCCCGTACGCACCAAGGAATGGCAGCTGAACCTCTTCGTGAACGGACAGCACAACCGCAACAAACTGACGAATCTCTCGGAAGCCCTCAAAGACTACAACAAGCAGATCATGGAGCAGCAGACGACGACCGACAAGACCAAAATCGAGAACGTCTTCCTGTTCGAGGAGGGCAAATCGCTCACGGCGATCTACGCCGTGCCGTCGGCCGGCATCGACCCCGGCACGGGTCAGGAGATATTCATCACCAAGGACGGCAAGCGCACCTTCACGTGGAACTCGGCGGATCAGGTGGTCGTGGGCGACACGGAGCCCGACCTGAGAGGTTATTTCGGCGTGAATCTCAGCTACAAGCGCTGGTCGCTGAACACCAGTTTCGAATACTCGTTCGGCGGCGAGATGTACAACCAGACGCTCGTGGACCGCATCGAGAACACCTCGATGAACAACTCGGTCAACCGGGTGGCCTACAACATGGACCGCCGGGCCCTCTACGACCGCTGGTCGGAGCCGGGACAGAGCGCCAAGTACCGCGGCATCAACGTCTCGGGAAAAACCTACGCCAGCTCGCGTTTCGTACAGAAGAACAACTACCTGCGGATGAACTCGATACGCATCATGTACAACCTCAACAGCCCCGACAAGCGGCTGCTGGGCATGTCGATGCTCCGTATCGCGCTCTCGGCCAACGACCTGTTCTACTCCTCGACGATCCGGCAGGAGCGCGGACTTTCGTATCCCTTCGCACGGACGTTCACGCTCAGTCTTCAAGCTAACTTCTAAAAACAGATTTCCATGAAAATAAGATATATCGCAACCCTGCTGCTGCTGGCCGTCGGCGCCGTATCGTGCAAAGACTGGCTCGACGTATATCCCCGTTCGGAGATCACTTCGAACAAGGTTTTCGAGAACGAAGACGGTTTCTACTCCGCGCTTGCGGGCCTCTACATCAAGATGGCCGACGACAAGCTCTACGGATTCGACCTCACGTGCGGATACCTCGATCTGATGGGAGGCGCCGTGTATATGGGCGCAGGCAACATGGTCACCTATCAGGCAAACAATTACTATGCAGACCCGACTTACGGCCCCATGGTCGCAGCACTGCAATTCCCCGCATTCAACTACACGCGCGGAGGCATCCGGACAGAAAAGACCGATGCCACGCTGGAAACGATCTGGACGAAGATGTACAACACCATCACCAACGCCAACCTGCTGCTTCAGGAGCTCAAAACCACCGACGTAGCGTTCGAAACGGGTGTCAAGGAACTGTTGACGAGCGAAGCGCTGGCCGTGAGGGCTTACCTGCATCTCGACCTCGTGCGGCTGTTCCAGCCTCCCTATCTGTCGGAGCAGGGCAGGACGGCCAAACGCATCCCCTACATGGAGACGCTCGATGCTCTGAAATTCGTTCCCTCATCGACGACCGACGAGATTCTGGACAAGGTAGACGCCGATCTGGCCCATGCCGCCGAGATCATGAAGGACAACGATCCCATCAGCTCGGACAAGAGTTACCATACGCTGATGTTCACCACCAACCGCCAGTACAAGCTGAACTATTACGCCGTGAAACTGCTCCAGGCACGGTCGTTCCTTTACCGCGGCAAGGACAAAGAGGCCTATGAAGCGGCCAAGGAGGTCATCGACAACGCCGCGGGAGCCGGCGTCCACTTCATCACCGAAGCCGAGCGCAGCCGTGTCGATAGTTACGGAACTCCCGTGGACCGCAGCTGCCCGATGGAAAATCTCTTCGCCGTGCTCACGGACGATCTGGACAAAAACATGCGCGACGCACTCAATATGAGCGGAACACGACTCGGTGCAATGGCCCGCTTCAATTCGAACAAATGGCTGAGCGCAACTTCCGGACTGACGCCCGGGGCCTTCTTTTCCGCAGAAAGCGACATCCGCATCAACCTTTGGAAACGGACGGTCTACCCCTCGGGCATGGTCGGCAAATACATCCGCGAATCGAGTACGGCAGAGGACGTGGCGCTCTATCCGAAGCAGGCCGTGACGCTGCTCAAATTGGGCGAAGCCTATCTGATCGCCGCGGAAGCGGCCATCACGGCAGTCAGCCCGAGCGAAGGTCTGAGCATCCTCCGACAACTCCAAGACGCACGAAAAGGCGGCATATACGACACGACCGACGGTCTGAAAGAAGAGATCCTGCTCGAATACCGCCGCGAGACGCTCGGCGAGGGACAGCTCTTCTACGCCTACAAACGGCGAAACGAACCGCGTCTGACCACGCTGTTCCAGACGCCGGACATGGCCTACTACTTCACAATGGACGACAACAAGTACACACCCGACATTCCCGACAAGGAATACAACGCGGGCCGAACCTATTAAGCGATGAAAACCATGAAAAAACACATCATATCCGTTCTGGCGATCGTCCTCTGCCTTACGGCTTGCAGCAAAGAAGACATTATGATTTACAACCCGGATCGCCCCTCGCTGAATTTCGTCAAATCCTACTTCATGCCCGGGCTGAATCTGAGCGGCAACGAACTCGATACGCTGAAACTCGTCGCGGTGTTCTACGCCGGACAGGAGCAGGCCGATTTCAAACTTCCGATACGCCTCTCCGGTCCCATCGCGGACCACGACCGGCCGTATTCGATACGTGTATCGGCCGAAAAGAGCTACGGCGACCTGGTGGAAGGCGTGCATTTCACACTTCCGGAAAAGCAAATCCTGCATGCGGGGCAATATGCCGATTCGGCCGTCGTCCATGCGAACATCGCCAAACTCCGCACCGACAAGGCTTCGGGCACGCTGGTCTTCGAACTCGTCCCGGGAGCGGATTTCACCGTCGGACTGGACAACTACCAGAGCATCGGTCTGGAAGTATCCGGCGAAGGATTCACCACGCAGCCGGATTTCTGGAACAGAAACAAACTGGACGACTACGGAGGGATCTACTCTTCCGTCAAAGCCGAAAAATACGTCGAGCTGAACGGAGTAACCTCCGACAGCTGGGTGGAAAACAACAAGGCCAAACTCTACGCCTACGGAAAACGCACCTACGAATGGTTCCGCGACAACCCCACTTACGACAACGGAGAGCGGGTGATGTTCATAGGAACGATCAATTACGAATAAAGACGAACGACCATGAAAACATTCAAATACCTGACGGTTATTCTGGCGGCCGCCCTCGCGGCAACGGGCTGCTACGACGACGAGGGAAGCTATTACACCGGCTCGTGGACCGAAATCGCCGCAGTGGAAGGCATGAGCATACCCGGCACCGAAACAGCCTACTTTCTCAACCTGGTCGAAGATGAAACGCTGAGCATAAATCCCACGGTTCGTTTCAATCCGGGAGCGGACACTTCGCAATTCGCTTATCATTGGGTCATGGGCGGCGACACCATCGCGTCGGGACTCAAACTGGACTGGACGGTGACCCGTACGGCAAAAATGGAATTCAACGACTCGGGAGAGACCTCTTTTTGGCTGGCCATCGACAACAGGGAATCAGGCGAGAACTGGCTCTATTACCTCCAAAATGAAAGCGGCACTATTCTGAGAGTGAAAATTTCCCAAACGATAACACCGAAAATCGGGGTCTTCGTCTATGAAAAGGAGGACGGAACCGTCGAATGGGGTTCGGTCAAAGGTACGAACGCTTCGACCCCGGAGGCATTCACGACACTCTATACCGACCTCTACGCCCGTTACAACGCCCCGCGCGAGATCGGAGGCTCCGTAACCGGAGCTACCTTCACCGGATCGAAACTCATCGTCTACACCGACCATGCCCCGGATTACGGCGTGATCGTGGAGACATCGGAATCGGGCAGCTACCCGATGGGCTTCCACGTGGGTTCGATCAGCAACGAAGTGTTCCAGGGTACGCCCGACGGGAAGATCGAGGGACAGGGATTTTACAAAGGATGCATGCAGGAAATACTAATCGGCAGTTCACTCTTCATCGCTCCGAGCAATGAAGAGTATCAGGTGATCCTGCCCGGCGCCGAACCCTCGCAGGACAACGTAGCGCAGATCATGGGTGCGAATCCCTATGGAAATCGGATGCATTTCTCGATACAGCGCATGACTTCGGGCGAACTCTGGTATTACCGCTACGACTCCAACCGGGGGTATCTGCGCCAGATACTGCCGGATGAGAGCGGCGATGCGGCGCTCAAAGCCGACCGGATCATCGGCGTATTCCGCCAGCCGACGTTCATCGACAAGCAGATCAAGATGTTCGTGGCCGTGAAATCGGGCGCCGCCTACCAGCTCTACACCTACACGTATGAGCAGAAGGCCAGCGGCAGCGACATCATCACCTGCGTTGGCAAGAAAGACATCACCTCCTGGGCCGGGGGCATGAGCGACGACTGCAAAATGTTCACCAACGGCGTCGAAGTTCCGCTCAACTACCTCTACATCGCCAAGGGCAACGACCTCTGGCGCACGAGCTACGAGTCGCAGGCCGACCCGAAGGCGGTGAAGAGTTTTCCGGCTCCGATCACGGCCGCCGAGGTGGTCATCTCCACCCCGAACACCATCAGCGAAAACACCAAAGAGCTATACACGGCGATATTCACATACGATACGAGTACCAAATCCTCGAAAATGTATGTGCTGGACGCCCGGACCGACG
Organism: Alistipes intestinihominis; assembly: GCF_040095975.1. Taxonomy (NCBI): domain Bacteria; kingdom Pseudomonadati; phylum Bacteroidota; class Bacteroidia; order Bacteroidales; family Rikenellaceae; genus Alistipes; species Alistipes intestinihominis. The sequence continues at coordinate 23,758 of NZ_JBBMFL010000008.1, read as the reverse complement.
ACCTGAAAGCCTACTCCGAGGTGGAAACCACGATCCCGGGCAAGGTGGTCCGCTACCTGGCCAACCAGTAAACACCCGAAACGAGGGGATTATTTCCGACGGCCCTGCACGGGACTGCCGGAAATAATCCTTATCTTTCGAAGACGATTCGCCTATGCAAACCATGAAAAAAATCCTGTTCGTCCTGCTGTTCCTCACCGTCGCGCCCGGATTCGCGCAGGAGACCTTCCGGCTCGAAACCGGCGATCTGCTCTTTCAGGTCAATGGCCGGAGCGCCTACACCGACGCCATCAAGAACGTCACTTCGGGCATCGGACAGTTGGAATTCTCGCACGTGGGCGTCGCTTACGTGGAGAACGGGGAGACCTATGTGCTCGAAGCCGTGCCCTACGGGGTCGTCAAAAGCAGACTGGACAAATTCTTCCGCAACTCCCAGCTGATCGACGGCAAACCGGTCGTGGTGGTCGGCAGACTGAAACCCCGGCTGCAAAAGAACATCCCGGCAGCCATCGAACGAATCAAGAAGCTGCTGGGAAAACGCTACGACTATGTTTTCAACCCCGACGACGACACCTATTATTGCAGCGAACTGATCTATGTCTCCTACCTCCGCCCCGACGGAAAACCGATCTTCCGGATGAAGCCCATGACTTTCCGCGACAAGACGACGGGCGAAACGAGCCCCCTGTGGATCGAACATTTCAAACGCTTCAAATGCGACATCCCCGAGGGCGTGCCGGGCACCAATCCGGGCGACATGTCCCGCTCGAAAGCCATCCGCATCGTTCACCGCTATTTCTGAAACAATTAACCATCGATACGATTTATGCTCAAACAAATTCTTACGCTTTCGCTCTGCGCCCTGATAGCCGCCGCGCCGCTCGAAGCCAAAAGCCGAAAAAGCAGCCGGAAAAAGGCGCAGACGGCGCAAACCGCGGAAAAACCCAAGGAGAGCGCCTACGACAAGCTCTTCAAGAAGAAACACGACGTAGCCGACGGCATGATCAAACTGCACAAGGTCGGCGACAAGCTCTATTTCGAATTTCCGCAGGCGCTCTTCGGACGCGAAATGCTGCTGGGATCGGTGATCTCGGAGACCTCGGACAACCTCACGGGAGTCCCCGGTTCGAAATCCTACGTACCGCTCCACATCACCTTCACCAAGACGGGCGAAAACGTGCAGATCCGGGAGATCAACGCCGACAACTATACGCTGGGCGTGGCCGGGAACATCCTCCGCTCGCTCGACCGCAACAACATCCCGACCATCTTCCGCAACTTCAAGATCGACGCCTACAACGCCGACTCGACAGCCGTGGTGTTCAACGTCACGGACCTCTTCGTGAGCCACGTCAAGGAGCTGTCGCCCTTCTCCTACCTCGGGGCTTACGGCGGCTCAGGGTCGCCGAGCCTCAGCGAGTCGTTCAAAAAGGAGCTTTCGTCGCTGGACGGCATCAAATCATTCGCCGACAACCTCACGGTGAAGAGCACGCTGAGCTACACCTATTCGGTGACTCACCCCGTGACGAAGCAGAAGATCGTGGACAACGAACCGCTGACGGCTGTCATGACCCGGACGCTGGTGCTGCTCGACGAAGAGCCCTACCGCCCCCGCATCACCGACAGCCGCATGTCGGTATTCCCCACCGGGAAATACCTGTACAGCGACAAGGAACAGCGCGTGAAGGCCATTTACCTGGCCAACCGCTGGCGGCTGGAGCCTTCGGACACGGAGGCCTGGAAACGCGGCGAGCAGGTCGAGCCCGTCAAGCCGATCGTCTTCTACATCGACCCGGATTTCCCCGAGAAGTGGCAGCCCGCGGTCTATGAGGGCGTCACGCAGTGGAACGAGCTCTTCGCCAAGATCGGGTTCAAAAACGCCGTGAAGGCGCTGCCCTACCCCGAGGACAATCCGGAGTTCGACCCCGACAACATCAAATATTCCTGCCTGCGCTACGCTCCGGCGCCCATCGCCAACGCTATGGGTCCCTCGTGGGTCGATCCGCGCAGCGGCGAGATCCTCAACGCCTCGGTCTACGTCTTCCACGATGTCGTGAAGATGCTCAACCGGATGATCTTCGTGCAGACCTCGCAGGCCGACGAGCGCGTCCGGCAGGTAAATCTGCCCGACGAGGTGCTGCTCGACGGGCTCCGCTATGTGCTGGCGCACGAGGTGGGACACTGCCTGGGATTCATGCACAACATGAGTTCGTCGTCGGTCATTCCGGTCGATTCGCTCCGCTCGCCGTCGTTCACCCGGAAGTACGGCACGACCACCTCGATCATGGACTATGCGCGTTTCAACTACGTGGCCCAGCCGGGCGACATGGAGCGGGGCGTGCGGATGACGCCTCCCCGTTTCGGCGTCTACGACGAATACGCCGTGAAGTGGCTCTACACCCCGGTGCCCGACGCCAAAACCCCCGAAGAGGAGTATGCGGTGACCTCGAAATGGATCACCGAGGCTTCGGCCGACCCGACCTACCGCTACGGCAAACAGCAGTTCGGGGGCATCGTCGATCCCAAGTCGCAGACCGAGGACCTCGGCGACGACGCCGTGAAGGCCTCGGAATACGGCATCCACAACCTGCGCTACATCCTCGAAAACCTCGACGCATGGCTGGCGTCCGGCGACGACGACTATTCGCAGCGCAACGGCATGTACACGAACATCGTGAACCAGTACGTCACCTATATCCAGCACGTCTACGCCAACATCGGCGGCATCTACCTCAACGAAAAACTGGAGGGCGACCCCGTGGAGGCCGTGGCGTGCGTTCCGCGCGAGAAGCAGCGCCGGGCATTGCAGTTCATCCTCGCGGAACTCAAACGGATGGAGTGGCTCGACAACGCGCCTCTGCTGGAAAAGGTGACCATTCTGGGTTCGCCCCGGGAGGCCGTGCGCGAAGCGATCATCAAGGCCGTGGTCAACGCTCCGGCCAAGAAGACCCTGGCGATCAACGCCCAGTTGTCGAAAGACCCCTACACCCCCGAAGCCTGCTACAAAGACGTTTCGGACTTCGTATGGGAGCCTACCGTGCGCAACCGCCGTCTGACCGAGGATGAAATGGCCATCCAGCGCGAATTTCTCAAAGCCGCAGCCGTCAAGGCCGGGCTGAAGAACTACACCGCCGGAGGCAGCACGCCCAACGCATTCGCCGCGGACGACGCCGGACGGGAGGCATTCAGCGCATTCGCCCAACCCGCGCCGCTGTGCAGCTGCGCCGGGTGTGCGCACGGAACCGCGGCCGACGGCGACGCCGTGTCGGGATTCGGCGCGCCCCGGTTCCAGTACTTCACACAGAAAGACATCTCGATGATCTATTACAACGACATCCTGCGCATCCGCGACCTGCTGCGCGGCAAGGTGGCATCGGCGTCGGGCGAAACCCGCATGCACTACCAATACCTGCTGCACAACCTCGACAAAGCGCTCAACAAATAATGCCGGCAGCCATGAGAACATTCCTGAACAAGATCGGCGCGCTGCTGTTAGCCGCACTCCTGGCGACGGCCGCGCTGCCCATCGGGGCGCACGCGGCGGCAAAGAGCCGCAAGGAGAAGAAAAAGAGCGAAGCCCCGGCTCCCGAAAAAAAGCTGTCGGCCTACGAAAAACTCTTCAAGGACAAGGAGTCCAGAACGGCCGAAGGGCTTTTCAAACTCCACATCATCGACGGAAAACTCTATACGGAGATTCCGCTCGACATCCTCGAACGCGAGTTCGTCATCAACACCACGATCGAAGCATCGTCGCTGGCCGACTACGGACTGGCAGGCCAACAGCCCCTGCCGCCCTACCACATCACGTTCTCACGCCGGGATTCGCTGGTGAGGATGCACGAGGTACCGCGCCGCACGCTCTCCGACAGCGACGCCGGCATCGCCCGGGCGCTGGAGCTCAGCTCGGCGATGCCCATTGTCGCCAGCTACCCGATCAAGGCCTACAACGCCGATTCGACGGCCGTGGTGATCGAGAACACGGCGCTGTTCATGAGCGACAACGAACACCTCAAAGCGTTCGAAGCCCGCGGCATGAGCCCGCTGCACATCTCCCGCGCCAGCTACAAGGCCGACCGCTCGCTGCTCCGCGACGTGGAGGGCGGCAAGGACTACGCCTCGGTCATCAGCGACATGACCTACGGTGTGACGACGCAGTATTTCATCTTCATCATCTGCAAGGACAAACCTTTCACGGCCCGTGCGCGGCGCACGGTCACGATGCTCCCCGAGGAGTGCGCCCCGGCACGCATCGCCGACCCGCGGATCGGCGTACTGCCCGTGCCTTTCACCCGTTTCACCGCAGAACAGGGCACGCGCCCGGCCTATTTCGCCTCGCGGATCAACTTCCGCCCCGGGGGTGAGATTCGTCCCGTGACCTTCTACATCGACACCCTCTTCACTCCGGCGTGGCAGCGGGGCATCCGCCGCGGCATCGCGCTGTGGAACGAAGCCTTCCGCCGCATCGGCATGGGCGACGTGCTGAAAGCCGAAGTCTACCCCGCCGAGGGCTTCGACAGCAACAGCCCCGGGAGATTCTACGTGAAGTACGTCGCCTCGACCAATCCGAAGATGACGGTCAACCTCTCGACCGATCCCCGCAGCGGCGAAATCACGGGCGGGTGCATCCACCTGCCCGAAAGCCTGCTCGACGAAATCCGCCTGCGCCGCTTCATCGACCTCTCGGCCGCAGATCCCGCGGCACGCGACATGATGCTCGACGACGAGGAACTCGCCTCGTCGCTGGCCGTCCACACGGCGCGCGGCGTGGCCCAGCTGCTCGGCCTTGCGACCAACTATGCGGCGGCAGCGGCCTATCCGACCGATTCGCTGCGCTCGGCGGCTTTCACCCGCGAAAACGGGCTCTGCTCGTCGATCACGGCGCTCAACGACTACAACTACCTGGCACAGCCCGGGGACAAAGACGTGCGGCTGGTGAACGACTGTCTGGGCAAGTACGACTATTTCGCCGTCCGCTGGCTCTACGGCGACATCGCAGGAGCCAAGACCCCCGCCGAGGAGCAGAAAGCGCTTTCGGAAATGCTCCGCGAGAAAGCCGGCGATCCGGCTTATTATTACGGCAACTACTGGTACGACTACTATTTTGGCGACGTACGTCTGGCTTATTACAATCTGGGCGACGATCCCGTGAAGCGCACCCGCTACCGTTTCGAGAATCTGCGCACCGTCGCACAACATGCAGCGGAGTGGCTCGAAGAGCGCGATGCGGACGGCAGCTACCGCGCAGAAGCCATTGCGGCGCTCTCGCAGGGTGTCCGGGAGGTGATTTCCTACATGGCGGCCTACATCGGCGGCGTCTACTACACCGAGGTCACGGAGGGCGACGGGCAGACGATGCTTCGCGTCGTGCCCAAGGAGGAGCAGCGGCGTTATGTGAAGGAGACGCTGAAAGCCATCGAGGACCTCTCGTGGCTCGACACGAAGCTCACCGAAGGCCAGCTGGCCAACCTCCCGCAGTCGGTGCAGACGGATTGCCTGGGAACGCTGATGAAACGCATGGAAACCCTGCCCCGCTACCAGAACGGACTGTCGGGAGCCTATACGCCGGGAGAGATGGCGGCGGACATGGCCGACTACATCTTCCGCGACGTAAAGGCGGGACGCAAACTGTCCGACTACAACCGGCTGCTTCAACAGGCATTTACGGGTGTGGTCATCGGCGGCTCGAAAGTGCTCGCAGAGCCGAAAACCGCACAAGGCCGGGCCTCGGCGTTCGCTGCGGACAAGGAAGCCATGCAGCCCGCATTCCCCTACGAAGCCACGGCGACGCTGGCTCCGATCAGCGCATACGGCAAATACCGCATGACGTACTACGCCAAGGATTTCTCGGAGCACGTCTACTACGGCATGCTGCTGCAACTCCGCGACATCTATCGCCGGGGCGTCGCCGCAGCGTCGGATGCCTCCTCGCGGGACTTCTGCCGTTACATGCTCCGCAGGATCGATAACTCGCTGAAAGTGGACTGATCCCGGGGAGAACCCCGCTCGGGACGAAGGCGCGGAGTGTTCCGCGCCTTTTTTCATATACGAGCGCAAATTTCCGCCGCCGGTAAAACCCGTTTTCAAGCGGAAACGGGCATTTTGCAGAAACCGGAAAATAAGTTACCTTTGTGAGATGGCAAAAAAGAGCATGGAAAAACTGGAAGCCTGCGCCGCGGCGCTGCGGAGGCATCATTTCGACGCCGTGGCCGTCGGCAGTACGGCCGAAGCCTTCGCCGTGATGAAGGCCGCCACAGAGGAGTGCCGGCCCCGGCTGGCGTCGTTCGGCGACTCGATGACAATGCGTGCGACGGGGATCGTCGAGTGGCTCGCCGGCAATGACGAAATAGTGCTGCTCGACGGATTCGACGCCTCGAAGCCCTATGAGGAACGGCTCGAAATACGCCGTCAGGCCCTGATGTCGGACTTTTTCGTAACGGGCGTGAATGCCGTGACCGAAGCGGGAACGCTCCATTGGCTCGACAAAGTGGGCAACCGCATCGCCCCGGTGGCGTTCGGACCCCGCAAGGTGGTCATCGTGGCGGGCCGCAACAAGGTGGTGGCCGACCGCAACGCAGCCGAAGAGCGCATCCGCCGCATCGCGGCGCCGCAGAACATCGCCCGCCACCCGGGATTCCGCACGCCCTGCGCCAAAACGGGCGTCTGTTCGGACTGCAATGCGCAGGACCGGGTCTGCAATACCCGGATGGAGATGCTGCGCTGCTGGCCCGACAAACGGGTGCTGGTGGTACTGATCGACGAAGATTTGGGATTATGATGAAAGGATTGAAATACGGCGCCGCCGTGCTGGCGGCACTGCTGCTGGGAGCATGCAGCGAATCGGAGGTGTTCTACACGGCCGTCTACCCCGTTGTACGTGTCGAAGCCGTAGTGACCGTCCCGAGTCCGGAGCCGGAACCCGAGCCCGAACCCGAGCCGACGCCGGAAAGCCGGGCGGACGAAGGCAGAACGACGGACCCGGTGATCGAAGAGATCGAGGCCGGAATCGTCGCGTCGGCGCACGTGCAGGCAGGCGGGCGCTATACGCTCAATTTCTCAAAATACAACGGCGGCCGCGCGCAGATCGAGACCGCCACGGAGGCCGGCACGGTGACGGCGGCTTTCTTCAAGACCCCGGGCACGAACGAGGTGCTGATCTACTGTCCGGAACCCGAGGCGGAATACTCGTTCACGCTCTCGACCTATCAGGACACGGACGGGCGGACCAAAACGGTGCTCGTGACCGACCTGACCGAAACCTACCAGGCGCTCTACCCCGACGCCGGGATCACGAAGGCCGAACGCCGGTCGTACACCTCGACAAACGCGAACTGAGATGGCAAAGGTCAAAAAGGCATATTTCTGCAAGAACTGCGGGTTCGAAGCCCCCAAATGGCTGGGACGATGCCCCTCGTGCGGCGAGTGGAACACCTTCACCGAGGAGATCATCGCCCGTGAAAGCGGTTCGGTGGCGGCGACCGTGGCGGGCCCCCTGCCCGCGGCGAAGCCCCAGCGGGTGAAAGACATCCGCGAGAGCGAACACGTGCGCATCGACCTCGGGAACGCCGAAGTCAACCGGGTACTGGGCGGCGGCATGGTCCCCGGATCGCTGGTTCTGGTGGGCGGCGAGCCGGGCATCGGCAAATCGACCCTCTCGCTGCAAATCGCGCTGGCGGCGAACGGACTGAAGACCCTCTATGTCTCGGGCGAGGAGTCGGCCGAGCAGATCAAGATGCGCGCAGCACGCATAGGAATCGGCAACGACGAATGCCTGATCTATCCCGAAACGCTGCTGGAGAACATCGTGGCGCAGATCACCGAACAGCGTCCCGACCTGGTGGTGATCGACTCGATACAGACCATCTACACCGACCTGCTGGACTCGTCGGCGGGAAGCGTGTCGCAGATCCGCGAATGCGCCGCCACGCTGCTGAAATACGCCAAATCGACCGGAACGTCGATCTTCATCATCGGACACATCACCAAGGACGGAGCGATAGCCGGCCCCAAGATACTGGAACACATCGTCGATGTGGTTCTGCAATTCGAAGGCGACAGCAACAACATCTACCGTATTCTGCGGGGCATCAAGAACCGTTTCGGCGCCACGTTCGAGATCGGGGTCTTCGAGATGCTCGACGCCGGGCTGCGGGGAGTCGATAATCCGTCGGAAATCCTGCTGACCCACTACGAGGAACCGCTTTCGGGCATCGCCGTGGGAGCCTCGGCCGACGGCGTGAGGCCCTATCTGATCGAGGTGCAGGCGCTGGTGAGCGGCGCGGCCTACGGCACCCCCCAGCGTTCGACGACGGGCTACGACGGCCGGCGCATGAACATGCTGCTGGCCGTGCTGGAGAAGCGCGTGGGAATGAAGATGTTCCAGAAGGACGTTTTCCTGAACTTCGCCGGAGGATTCAAGGTCGCCGATCCGGGACTGGACCTCGCGGTCGTGGCGGCGGTGATCTCCTCCTACTACGACCGTCCCGTGGCCGAGGGGGTCTGCTGCGCAGGCGAAATCGGCCTCTCGGGCGAAGTGCGCCCCGCACCCCGCACCGAACAGCGCATCAGCGAAGCGGCGCGGCTGGGGTTTAAGCGCATCATCGTCTCGGGCTATCTGGCCAAAGGCGGCAAGCGCCCCAAAGGAATCGAGGTCGTGCCGATAAACAGCATCGACCAGCTTCCCCGGGCGCTCTTTCTGGAAGTCCGTTAAAAAGCAGGAATCGCATCGGTATGGAACGGATTTTGCTTCCGCTCCGGTAAAAAACCGGAACGAGATGCAAAAGAGAATAGTCGTACTGGGCGGCGTGGGATTCATCGGCACCCACCTGTGTCTGCGTCTGCTGGACGAAGGGCACGAAGTTTTCTGCGTGGACACGCGCGACATCGCCAATTCGCCGCTGCTGCGCGACATGCCCCCGCATCCGGAATTCCGCTATGTCCGCCACAACATCGTCCACCAATTCGGAATTCGCTGCGACGAGATCTACAACCTCGCCTCGCCCTCCCGCGTACGCTACAACAAGGCGCTGCCCGTCGAGACGCTCAAAGTCAACACGCTGGGCTCGATAAACGCCCTCGACACCGCCCGTGCGGAACACGCCCGCATCCTGTTTGCCTCGGCGGGGAACATCTATGCCGCAAACTGCCGGGACACCGCCGAAGAGTCCGGCTTCTGCACCACGCGCCGCATTCTCGCCGAAGGCAAACGCGCCGCCGAGGCGATGCACCGCGCCTATCAGAGCGAATTCGGAGTGGACGCCCGCATTGCCCGCATATTCAACACCTACGGCACAGGCGCCGACCTGATGGATCAGCGCGTGGTGATGAAAATGATCGTAGCGGCGTTGCAGAACCGCGACATTCCGATCAACGGCAGCGGCGAACAGCTGCGGACCTTCTGCTGGGTCGAGGATGTCGTGGACGGGCTGGTACGGCTGATGGACGCCCCGCCGACCGAGACCGCGCGGACGATCAATTTCGGCAGCAGCCACGAGGTTTCGATCCGTGCGCTGGCCGAGAAGATCGTCGCCCTTACAGGCAGCCGCTCGCAGATCGTACACACCGACGCCCGCGCCGACGACGTGCGGCGTCTCGCGCCCGACATCTCGTCGGCGCGCCGCGAACTGGGATGGGAGCCCCGCACGCCGCTGGTCGAGGGGCTGCGCCGCACGATCAGCTACGCCGAAAAGGAGCTCGCCGACAAGACCCATGCGGGGATGACGTGGGCGGAGATAAGTTGAACCGAATAAAACAGCGACAATGAAAGACTTCGACAAGATCATCTGGCGGAACGCGCTGACGTTCGTGGATTTTTTCGCCGTCTGGTGCGGAACGTGCAGGGCGATGACCCCCGTGATCGACCGGTTTCAAAAACAGATGAACGGCCGCGCGGACGTTTACCGCATGGACATCGAAGACCCCGACCTGCTCGAAATCGTGCGGCGCTACAACATCGTGTCGGTACCGACGCTGATGTTTTTCCGCCGCGGGGAGGTGCTGTGGCGCGAGAGCGGACGGGTGGATTACGAGCACCTGGTGAACGTGCTCAACGAACTCGAAAAACACGAACACGTGCTGCTTTAGGCATCCAGACGCCATCCCAGCTCGTCGCGGAGATACTCCGCGGCAGGGGACGAATCCAACGAACCGGCCGCGCGGAGCACCGCCAGCCGGTTTTCGTCGTTCAGGGAGCCTGCGGCGGCCAGCAGCGCCACGGCACCCTGCGCCAACAGCCGTGCGGCCGGAGCGTCGTCCGAAGCGGCGCGGCGCACGGCTTCGACAGTCGGGGCGATCCACGCCGGAGACGGATGCGGCGCACGGGCGGCGGCCATCAGAGCGGCATATTGTTCGAGGCAGGGAGCGCCCGGGGCGGTCCACGCTTCGAAGAGCGCGGGAAGGGCTTCCGAGCGGCTCAGCAGAGCGAAAGCGGCCTCTTCGGCCAGTTCGGAGTTGAGCAGTCCGCCGCCCCAGAAGGCGAATTCGGCGGGTAGGAGGCGTGCCGGGTCGGCGATATGGAACGCCGCGAGCCGCAGGCAGCGGACATCCTGTTGATAGAGATAGCGGGCGAATTCATGGTCGGTGCCTTCGGCGCGCGCCAGCGTACGGAGCGTCGGAAGGCTCACGCCGTAGTTCAGGCCGTAAGGCTTGCCGTAAAGACGCATCGAATCGGCCACGGCGCCGTTGCGTTCGCGGCGGAACGCCCCAAGCAGCGCGGCCATCCGGGAGGTGAAATCCATATCCGGTGCGGGATTATTTGCGGCGCGGCAAAGCGACATTGACCGTGCGGCCGAACTCGAAGACCGGAAGCACGGCCCGGGCATATTCGCGGCCGCCCGAGAGGACGGTGCAGGTCGAAGGATCGGCGACGCGGCACGCCACGACCGAAGTCTCCTTCGGACCGGCTTCGAGGTCGCATTTCGTGTTGCCCGAAGGCTCGATCTGCAACAGCACGATGTCGCCCGAAAGGTCGCTGTCGGGCAGCAATCCGGCGGCCGGGCTGAAACGGCAGACGATATACTGCTTCTTGTCCGCCTGCGGGTAGACCACATAGCGGCGGGTCTCGGTCGAGACGATGCGCTTGCCGAGGAACAGCTCCAGATAGCTCTGCTCCATGCGGTCGATCTCGGCCAGGGCGGCTTTGAGCCCTTCGCCAAAGACGTTCTCCCCGGCTTCGCCCGTGATGAGTTCGATCCGGTGGCGGCGCAGCGAGAAGATCCGGTCGGCGGCGGCGCGCGCGGCATCCTCCAGCGCAGGCGTCGTCATGTCGGTCTTGTCGGGTTGCAGACGCGCGAACTCCTCGTCGGAAGCGGCGTGGTTGAAAATGCGCGTCGAAGCGGGCGCGGGAGCCCCGGCATCGAGGCAGGTGCCGAAGTCCAACAGGGCGATCTGCGCCCCGGTGATGTTCCACGTCGTTTTGTCGGCCAGCGGAGCGCGCACCCCGAGGTATTTCTGCGCATAACGCGCATAGGGTCCCGTGAGGGTCTGATCGCGCTCGACCGTAACGTCCACGGCAAGGATCGTGCGCGGCTGGGAGACGACGACGCCCGAAGCGGTTTCATTCGCGCCCTGCAAGGCGATGTATGGGTTTTGTGCCGAAACGCCGCCCGCGAGCAGCAGGGACAATGCCAAAAGTCTGAGTTTCATAGTCCGGGTCTTTTTATTGCAATACGACAAATGTAACTTTTTTTCGTGAGCCGTCAAAATTTCAGGTAAAAATCGCGGGTCAGGGCGCGGTATTCGGGGGTGTAGCACTCGTGTTCGCCTGTGCCGACGATCAGTTCCGAGGTTTCGGGCACGACCGCGACACCCTCCGCGCGGACGAACTCCATCAGCGCCCGCTTGGCCGGGCGGCGGGGCGTGGTGCGGACATCGGTGCGGCGCACGAGGGCCAGCCGTCCGGCACAGACCGCAAGGAACCGCGCGGCCTCGGCCGTGGGGAGGATCACGGCGAAGCGGCCCGCAGGAGCCAGCAGACGAAGCACGGCATCGCGCAACTCGTCGTAAGGCAGGTGCACGGCATGGCGTACCGCCGTACGGCCTTCGTCGGGACACGTGAGCGAATCGACGAAAAAGGGCGGGTTCGAGACGATCAGATCGAACGGTTCCGGCGCCGCGAACTCCTGCACGGGGCAGCGTTCGAAAGCCACCCTGCCGCCCCACGGCGAGGCGTCGGCATTCTCGCGGGCCTGCGAAACGTCGTCGATGTCTACCCCCGTAACAGATGCCTCCGGGGAGCGCTGGGCCAGCATCAGGGCGATCAGCCCCGTGCCCGTGCCGATGTCGAGCATCCACCGGTCGGAGGGCCGCACACCGGCCCAGGCCCCCAACAGAACGCCGTCGGTGCCGACCTTCATCGGACAGCGGTCCTGCCGAATCGTGAATTGTTTGAAGCTGAAAATAACTCTTAATTTTTAATTCTTAATTCTTAATTGCGGTTACCGCAGGCAGCCGTCTATCCCGGCGCCGAACAGCGAAAAATCGTACCGCACGGGGTCCTCCGCATCGAACCGGCGGAGCGCGGCGGTGATCTCCTCCACGGCGCGCCAGTCGTCCTGACGGCGGGTCAGCAGCCCCAGCGCGCGCCCTGTCTTGCCGACATGGAGATCCAGCGGCAGGTAGAGGGCCGACATCGGGATACGCCGCCACATCCCGAAATCGACGCCCCGGTCGTCGCGGCGCACCATCCACCGCAGATACATGCAGAGGCGTTTGCAAGCCGCGCCCTTCTCGATCGACGAGAGGTGCTTCTCACAGCGCGGGGCGTGCTCCGCGGCGAAAAACTCGCGCCGGAAGTCGGCCAGCACCGCAGGCATGGAGTGCGTCGCCTCGTAGCGTGTTTCGAAGAAGTTCCCGATACCTCCGTAACGCTCCTCCATGCGCCGCAGGGCCAGCACGAAATCGCGCAGGTCCCGGCCGTTGAACGTGCGGTGGGCATAGGAGGAGAGCAGCGCCAGCTCGCGCTCCGAAGCGTTGCGGACGAAATCCGCCGGGGCGTCGTCCATGAAGCGCATCATACGGTGACCGCTGCTGACGATCGCCTTGCGGTTGCCCCAGGCGATCGTGGCGGAGAGGAAGCCCGCGATCTCGCGGTCGGCGCGCCCGGTGTAGCGATACGGCACCGAAATCGGGTCGTCGGGAATGAATTCGGGACGGTTGTATTTGTCGTGCAGGGCCTCCAGCAGCTCCCGCAGGTCGTCGTCAGAGAATCGTTCCATCGGACATGGTGATCTTCCGGTCGGCCATCGCGGCGAGGTTCTCGTCGTGGGTCACGATAACGACGGTCTGGCCCAATTTCTCGCGCAATTCGAAAAAGAGACGGTGGATCTCGTCGCGGTTGTGCGAATCGAGGTTGCCCGAGGGTTCGTCGGCCAACAGCACCGCAGGCGCATTGACCAGCGCACGGGCGATGGCCACGCGCTGCTGCTCGCCGCCCGAAAGCTGCCCGGGCTTGTGGTCGCGGCGCGACGCGAGGCCCATCATGTCGAGCAGCTCCGCGGCCCGGCGCTCGACCTCGGCGCGGGGACGCCGGCCGATCAGCCCCGGAATGCAGACATTCTCGAAAGCCGTGAACTCCGCGAGCAGGTGGTGGAACTGGAAAACGAAGCCGATGCGCTCGTTGCGGAATTTCGACAGGGCCTTGTCGCCCAGCGACGAGACATCCTCGCCGCCGATCTCCACGCGCCCGCTGTCGGGCCGCGAAAGGGTCCCCATGATCTGCAAAAGCGTGGTCTTTCCGGCGCCGCTGGCCCCCACGATGGAGACCACCTCGCCTGCGGCGACCTCCAGCGAGACGCCTTTCAGCACTTCGAGCGTGCCGAAACTCTTGTGTATGTCGGTAACTCGTATCATCGGCGGAACATGTTGAACAGTCTGACTGTATCGGCGGCCTCCCGCACGTCGTGGACGCGCAGGATCTTCGCCCCCTGCCGCAGGCACTCCCACCCCAGCGCGACGGTCCCGGCGAGGGATTCGGCAGGCGTCACGCCGAGGACCTTGTAGATCATCGACTTGCGCGAAAGCCCCGCCAGCACGGGATAACCCAGCGCACAGAGTTCCCCGAGGCCCGCCAGCAGTTCGTAGTTCTGTTCCGTGGTCTTGGCGAAGCCGAAGCCGGGGTCGAGGATGATATTTTCAGGCCGGATACCCGCCGCAAGCATCGCCTCGGAGCGCATACGGAAATAGTCCACGACCTCGGTGGTGATGTCGCGCCGGTAGTCGGTCTGCGACTGCATCGTGCGGGGATCGCCTTTCATGTGCATGGCGATATAGGGAACGTCGTATTTCGCGGCGACGGAGAGCATCGCGGGGTCGAGCTCCCCGGCGGAAATATCGTTGATGATCAGAGGTCCGAACGCCTCGACGGCTTTTGCGGCCACCTCGCTGCGGAACGTATCGACCGAAACCGGCATGTCCGGAGCCAGCCGCCGCACGGTCCCGACGCCCAGCTCCACGCGCCGCCACTCCTCGTCGGCAGGAACCTCGTCGGCGCCGGGACGCGAAGAATAGCCCCCCACGTCGATCAGCTGCGCTCCTTCGGCCACGGCCTCCCGGACGCGGCGTTCGACGGCCCCGGCGTCGGGCATGCGGCTGCCGGCATAAAACGAATCGGGCGTGACGTTCAGAATCGCCATCACCTGCGGTGCGGAAAAATCAATGTTCAACGGCTTCATGGGTAAATATGCGGTCCAACTCCGCAACGGCGGGTTCGAGATCGGTTTCAAGAATATTGACAAGGGTGTAATCGGCCCGCTCACGCAGCAAATCGTCGCCGGCCTGAGCGGCGATGCGGCGGCGGACCGCTTCGGGGTCGCAGCCGTCGCGGCGGCAGGTGCGTTCGACGCGCAGCTCTAACGGGGCGAGGACGGCGACGGTCCGATCGACCGAACCCTCCAGTCCCGCTTCGAAGAGAATGGCGCTTTCGAGGATCACATAACTCCCCTCCTGCCGTTCGGCCCACGCGGCGAAATCGGCCATGACGGCCGGATGGACCAATGCGTTCAGGTCGGCCAGGGCCGCCGGGTCGGAGAAGACCTTCGCGGCGAGGTACGGGCGGTTGAGCGCGCCGCCGGCGTAGGCTTCGGCGCCGAAGCGGGCCGCGATGCCCGCCCGAAGTGCGGGTTCTTCGGTCATCAGCCGCTTGGCCGCGGCGTCAGAATCGTAGACCGCGACGCCCCGCTGCGCGAAAAGGCGGCAAACCGTACTCTTGCCGCTGCCGATGCCCCCCGTGATCCCGACCTTCATCATGGACGCGCGGGAACGTCGATTTCGGGAATATCCCCGACGGAGATGATCTTGATGTCGCTGAAACGCGGCGCAAGGGCGTTCTGCAACGACTGCGGGTCGATGATGAGCTTGCCTTCGTGACCCTCCTCGTGCGAACGCTTCGTCTTGAGGTCCGAAAGCGGGATGCGCAGCGTCTTGTTCATGTAGACCCGGTAGCCGAAAAGGTTCGTCCCGACGCCCTCGACCACGCACGTGACCTCGAAGGGCTGCCCATCGACACTCACCTTCACGGTCTGCTCGGCGGTGTAGGTGTAACTCAGTTTGGCGATATACCACAGGATGAACGACGCGACCAGCAGCGCCAGAAAAACCGGCGACACGTAACGATGCATCCATTTCAGCAAATTTTCCATGAACAGGTTCGATTACGTTCGCAAAGGTATGAAAAAGTCGGATGGATTCAAAATGAACCGCACCCCAAAAGTTGCATGCCCGGCTTTCCGCGAGGGGCCGCCCGCCGGATGCGGGCGGCCGGGCGGTCTACTTCGGAATGACAATCTGTTCCACGGGCTGTTCCCGCCTCCGGTCCAGCGGATGGGACTGATAGGCCGTCTTTGCGAAGTCGATCCGCGCGAGGTCGATACAGCGGATCGTATTGTCGTAGGCCGTCTTGTAATAGACCCGGCGGTTGGTCAGGTCGATGGCCGAGGTCCACTGCGTAGCGCTCGGAATGTCCGGACATTTGCCCTCGGGATGCTCGATGCCGATGGGGATGTCGAAATTGTTGAGCAGATGGAAACACTGCTGCACGGTGTCGAACCCGGTGGCGCGCTGCGGAGCCGTGGCGCGGTAGAAGGCGGCCCTCACGAAGCGCGACGGCGGCGTGGCGTCGCCCGGAAGCCCGAGGAACCCGGAGTTGCCGCCCATAGGACGCAGCGTCACGTCGCCCAGCCGCCGGACGGGAGCGTCGCCCGGATAGAGATTCACGTAATTGTTCAGGTTGGTGAGCTGCCACTCGAAACCGGGAGCGTTGGTGAGCACGCCGATCTCGTTCTCGTAGAAATGAGGCACCCCGCCGACGATTTCCAGCACGACCTGCCGCCCGGAGGGCTCTCCGATACGCCAATGCACGACCGACGCAGGCTCCAATCCGACGATGCGCACCTCTCCGATGCCGGCCTTCACCTCGTCGATCGTCGAAAACTGCGTCAGCACCCATGCCACGAATTGCAGATCGGCGAGCGTGCGGTCGTTCCGAGCCGGTTCGTAGGGTTCGTAACCGCCGTATTGCGGGAAGAAGAAGAGCCCGGCCGACAATCCCGCTTCGTTGATCCCCTCGGCGATGAACTCCTTCTGCACGACGGACAGCCCCACGACGCCGTATTTGGCCGTGAAGGTCATTCCGTCGGTTCCGGAGGGCGTGAAGGAGCGGAGCCGCTGGCCGCGCGGAATGACGACGTATTCGCTCTGCAAAACGCCGCGGGCCCACTCGATGGTGCGGGACTGTACATAGCTGCCGTCCGCAGCCGTAAGCGCGATGCCCGTGCAGGCGATCGCCTGGAAAGAAGCGCCGCAAACAGCGCCCATACCCAGCAACAGATTCTTTGTTTTCATAATCTTCCGGTTATATCGTTACACATCGCCGGACAACCTTCAAATTCCGTGCAAATTCCGATCTGCCGGAACCGGAAAGAGCGGCCGTTCACGAATGCGAAATGGACCGCACCCGCCCGGGATGCAGTCCATTTCACGTAAAACATTCGACGTAACCCTACTTCTCTCCGTCGGCCTTGGCACGCTTGGTCATCAGATCGTAGGCGATCGGCGTAGCGAGGAAGATCGTGGCGGCCGTACCTACGACCACGCCGATGATCAGCGCGAAGATGAAGCCGCGAATCGTCTCGCCGCCGAAGAAGAAGATGGCCAGCAGCGTCACGAGCGTCGTGCCCGAGGTGTTGATCGTACGCGACAGGGTCGAGTTGATGGCGTTGTTCACATTCTCCTTGAGGTTGCGCTTGGGATAGAGCCCCAGGAACTCGCGGATACGGTCGAAGACCACCACGGTGTCGTTGATGGCGTAACCGATGATCGTCAGGATCGCAGCGATGAACGCCTGGTTGACTTCGAGGTTGAAGGGCAGCAGTCCGTAGAACATCGAGAAGATACCGATGATGAACAGCGCGTTGAAAGCCAGGGCTGCCGTGGCGCCCGAAGCCCACTGCCAGCGCTTGAAGCGGAACGTGATGTAGAGACCGATGGCGATGAGCGAGAAGAGCACCGAATAGATGGCGTTCCAGGTCATGTCCTTGGCGATCGAGGGACCGATCTTGTCGGCCGTCAGGATACCGTTGGCGTCGGTCTGCGTATTGCGGAACTGCTCGAAAGTGATGTCGTAGGAGTAGAGCGGCTTCAGGGCGTCGTAGATGATCTTCTCGACCTCGGCCGTAGCCTCGTCCGACGTATCGTCGTAACGGTACTGCGTCACGATGCGCATCTGGTTCTCCTTGCCGTACTGCTTCACCTCGGAGCTGATCGACGAAGCGTCGGCATCGGCGAACTGCGAGAAAGCCTGCTCGACATTCTGGCGAACCTCCTCGGCCGAAACGGGCTGGTCGAAACGGATCACATAGGCACGGCCGCCGGTGAACTCGGCACCGAGGTTCAGACCGCGGGCGAAGAACGAAACGCACGACAGCACGATCAGGGCTGCGGAGATGTAGTAAGCCACCTTGCGCTTGGCGATGAAATCGACGCGCGTGTTATTGAGGAAGTTCTCCGACCATTTGCGCGAGAAGGAGATGCGGCCCCACTTGCCGACGATCCACTCGATCAGCAGGCGCGTGATGAAGATGGCGCTGAAGAACGAGGTGATGATACCGATGATAAGGGTCGTGGCGAAGCCCTGAACGGGGCCGTTGCCGAAGATGAACAGCACGATACCCGTGATGATCGTCGTCAGGTTACCGTCGATGATGGCCGAGTAGGCTTTCGAGAAGCCGTCCTTGATGGCCAGCGAAAGGCCCTTGCCGCCGCGGAGCTCCTCCTTGATGCGTTCGTAGATGATGACGTTGGCATCGACGGCCATACCCATCGTCAGCACGATACCCGCGATACCCGGCAGGGTCAGCACGGCGCCGAACGACACGAGCACGCCCATCAGCAGGAAGACGTTGGTCAGCAGCGCGATGTCGGACATCCAGCCTGCGGTCTTGTAGAACAGGCCCATGTAGAGCAGGACGAGGATGAAGGCGATCACGAACGACATCATACCGGCGTTGATCGACTCCTGGCCCAGCGAGGGACCCACGACCGTATCCTGAATGATCTTGGCGGGCGCCGGAACCTTACCCGAGTTGAGCACGTTGGCGAGGTCCTTGGCCTCCTGGATGGTGAAATCGCCGGTGATCTGCGACTGGCCCTTGTCGATCTTCGAGTTGACGCGGGGAGCCGAGTAGACATAGCCGTCGAGGACGATGGCGATACATTTGCCGATGTTCTCGCCCGTCATGCGCGACCACTCCTGGGTGCCTTCGGCATTCATGGTCATCGAAACCTCGGCCGTGGCGCCGCGCTGGGCGTACTGCTCGGTGGCCTCCGTAACGACCGAACCGTCGAGCGGAGCCTTGCCGTCGGGCGTCGAAACCCGGATGGCGTAGAGGTAGAAGCGGCCGTCGATCTTGTCGTCGCCCTTGACGCCCCACTTGAACAGGATGTCGGCGGGGAACAGCTCGCGCACAGCCGGCTGGGCGAGGTACTCGTTCACAGCAGCCATGTCGGCCTTGTAGGCGGCGCCGATGGCGGCGCCGCCCGCAAAGCGGGGATTGAGAACGGCAAAAAGCGGGTTCTGCGCGCGGTCGTAGCGCAGCTCGTCGCCTGCGACCTGAGCCGTGGCGGTCGAATCGGCGGCGCCGACCTCGGCAATCAGGTCGCCGGTCTCGGCAGCGGCAGTCCCGGCAGCGGCCTCAGCCTCGGCGGAAGCGGTCTCGGGCTCCGCAGCGACGGGAGCCTGCTCCAGTTCGGTTTTGATGAGCTTGTCGGCTGCAACCAGCGCCGGCAGCACCTCGTTGGCATCGTAGGTGGTCCAGAATTCCAACGAAGCGGTGCCCTGCAACAGGTCGCGGACGCGCTGGGGCTCCTTCACGCCCGGAAGCTCGACCAGAATGCGGTGCGAGTTAGGCAGGCGCATGATGTTGGGCTGCGTGACGCCGAAGTGGTCGATACGGCTGCGCAACACGTTGAACGATGCGTTGATGGCGGCTTCGGTCTCCTTCTTGAGGATCTTCTCGACATCGGCGTCCGAGCTTTCGAGCGTGATGTCCTTGCGGTCGGGGCTTACGAAGATCTCGGCGATGGCCCGGCCGTTCGACAGACGCGAATAGGCTTTCACGAAATCGGCGATATAGTCGTTCGACGTGCCCTGCTTCATGGCCTCGTTCGCCTCGGCGATGGCCTGGACGAAGGCGGGATCGTTCTGGCTGTCACCGGCGAGCGCCTTGATGACATCCTCGACCTGCACCTCCAGCATGACGTTCATACCGCCTTTGAGGTCGAGACCCAGGTTCAACTCCTTCTCCTTGCATTCCTTGTAGGTGAACTTCCTGAAGCCCAGATTGTAAACCGACAGGTTCTGCACCGAATCGAGGTAATGCTGCTCGGCCTCGGCCTGCTGGTCGAGGGGGAACTGCGCGGCATACGCAGCCGCCTTCTTCTCTACGCCACGCGTTTTGAACGTGAACGAGAGCTGGTAAACGCATGCGAGGCCCAGCAGGACCGCGATGAGTTTAATGAAACCTTTACTTTGCATTTGAATGAAAAATAGTTGTTATTATTTGTTGTAATTCTTGTCATTACGCATAATAGCACGCAAAGATAGAAAAAAAGAATTAAATAACGCGGATTCGGCGGGTGGAAATTAGCGTCAAAAGCCAAAAAATAAGTAATTTTGGGGCCGCATGACAAAATATCCGGAATACCGATACCACCTCGCGGCGCTGTTCGCCGTCGCCGTGTGGGGCGCGACGTTCGTATCGACCAAGGTGCTGATCGCCAACTCGCTGACCCCGGCGGAGATATTCGTCCTGCGCTTCGCGCTGGCCTACGTCTGCATCCTGCCCTTCGCCCGCGGGAGGCTGCTGGCCGCGAATCTGCGCGACGAACTGCTGCTCGCGGCGGCCGGACTGAGCGGAGGGTCGCTCTACTTCCTGACCGAGAATATCGCCCTGGAGTACGCCCCGGCCTCGAACGTCTCGCTGATCGTCTGCACGGCGCCCGTATGGACGGCCGTGGCGATGAGCCTCGCATACCGCGGCGAACGGATGTCGCGGCGGCAGATCGCAGGGTCGGCGCTGGCTTTCGCCGGCATGGTCCTCGTGGTGCTCAACGGGCATTTCGTGCTGCAACTCTCGCCGCGGGGCGACATGCTGGCACTCGCGGCGGCACTGCTGTGGATGGTCTACTCGCTGGTCGTCAAACGCATCGGAGACCGCTATCCCGCAGTCTTCATCACCCGGAAAGTCTTTTTCTACGGATTGCTGACCATTCTTCCGGTCTTCGCCTTCCACCCCTTCGCGGCGGAACGGGAGGTGCTCGCACGCCCCGCGGTGTGGGGCAACCTGCTGTTCCTCGGGGTCGTCGCCTCGATGCTCTGCTACCTGCTCTGGAACGCCGTGATGCACCGGCTGGGAACCGTGCGCACGACCAACTACATCTACATCAATCCGTTAGTGACGATCGTCACGGCCGCGCTCTGCATCGGCGAACGCATCACCCCTGCGGCGCTGGCCGGAACGGCGCTGATCCTCTACGGAATGTGGCGGGCGGAGCGAGCCTAATGCACCATCTTCAGGCCGACGATGCCGATGAAAACCAGCGAAAGAAAGAACATCCGCCAGAAGGTCACGGCGTCGTGAAAAAAGACGATGCCGAGGATCACGGTTCCCACGCCCCCGATACCCGTCCAGATCATGTAGGCCGTGCCCATCGGGATCATCTTCTGGGCGATATAGAGCAACCAGCCGCTCATGCCCATCGAAACGACTGCCAGGACCAGAAAAAGGAGATGGTAACGCGGATTGAGGTTCGCCAGTTTGAAACCCAGCGGCCACCCCACCTCGCAAAGCCCCGCCAGAATCAGATACAACCAAGCCATCGGAAACGGATTTATGTCGGCGAAGATAACGAAATTTACCTCCCGGGCAAAATAAAAGAGCGCGGCACCGTTTCCGGAACCGCGCTCTTCGCGTTATGTTTGACGGGGATTCTCCCCGGAGGTTTTACTTAACCTCTTCGAACTCCACGTCCTCGGGCTGTCCGTCGCCGCCGCCCTGCTGGCCGCCGGCGTTCGACTGCGACTGCTGGCCGGCATCGGCTCCGGGCTGTGCGCCCTGCGCCTGCTGCTGTGCGGCGTAGATGTCCTGCGAAGCGGCCTGCCATGCGGCGTTCAGTTCGCCCATCGCGGTGTCGATGGCAGCCACGTCGGCGTTCTTGTGCGCCTCTTTCAGCTTGCCGAGCGCCGTCTCGATGGCGGCCTTCTTGTCGGCGGGCAGCTTGTCGCCGTACTCCTTCAACTGCTTCTCGGTCGAGAAGATGTTCGAGTCGGCGGCGTTGATCTTGTCGATACGCTCCTTCTCGGCCTTGTCCTTCTCCTCGTTGGCCTTAGCCTCGTCGCGCATCCGCTGGATCTCCTGCTCGGTAAGGCCCGACGAAGCCTCGATGCGGATCTTCTGCTCCTTGCCCGTGCCCTTGTCCTTGGCCGAGACGTTCAGAATGCCGTTGGCGTCGATGTCGAACGTTACCTCGATCTGCGGAACGCCGCGCGGCGCAGCGGGAATGCCGTCGAGGTGGAAGCGGCCGATCGACTTGTTGTCGCGGGCCAGCGGACGTTCGCCCTGGCAGACGTTGATCTCCACCGAAGGCTGATTGTCGGCAGCCGTCGAGAAGGTCTCCGACTTGCGGGTCGGGATCGTCGTGTTGGCGTCGATGAGCTTCGTCATCACACCGCCCAGGGTCTCGATACCCAGCGACAGCGGCGTAACGTCCAGCAGCAACACGTCTTTCACCTCGCCCGTGAGCACACCGCCCTGAATGGCGGCGCCGATGGCCACGACCTCGTCGGGGTTCACCGAACGGTTCGGGGTCTTGCCGAAGAACTCCTCGACGATTTTCTGGATCGCGGGAATACGCGTCGAACCGCCCACGAGGATCACCTCGTCGATCTGCGAAGCATTCAGCCCCGCGTCGCGCAGAGCCAGTTTGCAAGGCTCGATGGTCTTGCGGATCAGGTGGTCGCACAGCTGCTCGAACTTGGCGCGGGTGAGCGTCATCACGAGGTGCTGCGGAATGCCGTTGACGGGCATGATATACGGCAGGTTGATCTCCGTCGTGGTCGAGGACGACAGCTCGATCTTCGCCTTCTCGGCGGCCTCCTTCAGACGCTGCAAGGCCATCGGGTCCTGGCGCAGGTCGATCTGGTGCTCGGCCTTGAAAGCCTCGGCCATGTAGTCGATCAGCACGTGGTCGAAGTCGTCGCCGCCCAGGTGCGTATCGCCGTTGGTGGATTTCACCTCGAATACGCCGTCGCCCAGTTCGAGGATCGAAATATCGAACGTACCGCCGCCCAAGTCATATACGGCGATCTTCAGGTCGCTCGACTTCTTGTCCAGACCGTAGGCCAGCGCGGCGGCCGTAGGCTCGTTGATGATACGGCGCACCTTCAGACCCGCGATCTCGCCCGCCTCCTTCGTAGCCTGACGCTGCGAGTCGGAGAAATAGGCAGGAACCGTGATGACGGCCTCCGAAACCTCCTGACCCAAATAATCCTCGGCCGTCTTCTTCATCTTTTGCAGAATGATGGCCGAAATCTCCTGCGGCGTGTACTGGCGTCCGTCGATGTCCACGCGCGGAGTGTTGTTGTCGCCCTTGACGATCGTATAGGGAGCGCGCGCGATGTCGGCAGCGACCTTGTCGTAAGCCTCGCCCATGAAACGCTTGATCGAGAAGACCGTGCGCTTGGGGTTGGTGATAGCCTGACGCTTGGCGGGATCGCCGACCTTGCGCTCGCCCTCGGCCGTGAACGCCACGACGGAAGGGGTCGTGCGGTGTCCCTCGGAGTTGGGAATTACAACGGGCTCGCTGCCCTCCATCACTGCCACGCAGGAGTTCGTGGTTCCTAAGTCAATACCAATAATCTTTGCCATAATCGTAATATGTTTTAATTGTCATTTTTCGTTTTTCGCACCCCGGGGCCTGCCTTCCGGCTCCGGCCTCAGGTTACGCCCGGAATTCGAACAAAGGTCGTGCCGATCGGCGATCCCTGCCAAAATGTCAGCCGAATGGCAGAAAAATGCCATGCGCCGGGTCGCCACACGGCATTTTGTCACCCGCCCGCGTATGACGCGGGTTTTAGGGGCGAGGGTTTGCCGGGAGGCTCTCTTCCGGTTCTACGCCCTCCCCGTCATTGCGAAGCAGCGCAGGTGCCGTGGCAATCCGATTGAATGCCGCGACCTCACAACGCTTCCAACGGATTCCCACGCTCACTTCG